>JAIBBY010000036.1 GCA_019694455.1 Pirellulales bacterium | reverse complement strand
CGGATTAGAAGTCCGCTGCTCTATCCGATTGAGCTACGGGCGCGGGGGAGCGGTGGACATTCTAATTGATTGGCAGGCGTATCGGAATTGAAGTCTGCCGGCTTCGGCGCGCGGGCGCACTGCGGGTCGATGGAACCGTGGCGGCGCGGAGGGGCGGAGACAAGAGGACTGACGCAGGAAGGAGTAAGAGCGAAGTCGCCAAGGCGCGAAGACGCACAGCAGCAGAAAGCGCGAAGGAAGGCCCCCTCATCCGGCCTGCGGCCACCTTCTCCCCCTGCTGCGCTTCGCTGCGCGGGGGCGAAGGATGAAATCGACGCGGTTCGCGGCACGGCATGTCTGCGGCTGCGCCGTGGAGCATGGCACCCGGCGGGGGCGAGATGGACTCGCACGTTGGTTGGTGTTGTTTCATGGCAAGCTCGTATGTTGCTCACCACTGGCGGAGCCAGTGGCACACGTGTTGGATCAGGTGAGCAGTGGAGCAGGAGAGGGAGCCCCCCTCATCCGGCCTATCGGCCAAATTCTTCCTTTGCTGCGCGGCGGCGAAGGATGAAATCGACGCGGTTCACGGCACGGCATGTCTGCGGCTGCGCCGTGGAGCATGGCACCCGGCGAAGGACGAAGTTGCACCCGCACGAAGGAACGCCCTTTACTCTGGCAGGCGGCCTTTGAGATTTTGCGCGGAGAAGGGGCCGGGATCGGCGATCAGGCGGCGGGCGGCGCCGACCTGGTCCCACACGTTCCAGAGGAGCACCCCGCGCACGCGCCCGGCGCGCAGATAATAGACGACTCCCTCGCGGAAGGGCTCTTTCCAATCGGCAAATATTTCGAGTCGGGCGTCGATCTCGCCGACGGCCTCGTAGCCGAGGTCGAACAGGTCGGAGTAGAACGACGGCAGATAGTCGTACGCCACGCTTTCGCCCGCCATCGAGCGGCCGGCGGCGTCGCCCATGTGATTGGCGTTGTCTTCGTGCTCGACGCGCAGCCAGCGATCGAGGGCCGGGTTGTGAAAGCTGGCGACATCGCCGGCGGCGTAGATATCGGGATGGCTAGTGCGGAGCGCCGCATCGACGCGAACGCCATTGTCGACGGTGAGCCCGGCGGCCTGGGCGAGTTCGACATTGGGCAGGACGCCGATGCCGGCGACGACGGCATCGACCGGCAGTTGGTGATCGCTGCCGGACTGCGCGCCGCGCGCCTGGAGGACCGGCTTGCCGTCGCGCGTGTCGAGGCCGGTGACGGTGGTCTGAGGGAGCAGGTTGACCCCCTTCTGGACGTAGTAGTCGTTGAGAAACTCGGCCAGCGGTTGCGGAAAGGCGTGACCGCCGATGCAGGGGCCGGGGAAGAGGATGGTGGTCTTTTTTCCGTTCATGGCGAGCGCGGCGGCGATCTCGGAGCCGATGAATCCGCCGCCGATGACCGCGAACCGCTCGTGCCGCTCTGCGAGTTGGCGCAGGCGCTGGTAATCGTCGAGCGTGCGGTAGTAGATGATCTGGTCTTCTCCAAACGGCAGGCGCCGCGGTGAGCAACCGGCGGCCAAGAGCAGCTTTTCGTAGGTGTAGGTGGCGCCTTGGTCGTCGGTGACGCGCTTGTTTTGCGGGTCGAGTTGGCAGGCCAGGCGGCCGAGATGTTTGGCGGCGCGCTGATCATCCTGGCGCCAGATGCTTTCCAGCGGTTTGCCTTTCCACAACGCCTTGGAGAGGGGAGGGCGGTCGTAGGGGGGATACGACTCGGCGCCGATCACGCCGATGGCGCCTTGTGGATCGCGCTGACGAATGCCATGCACGGCGGCGTCGCTCGTCATTCCGCCACCGATGATCAGATATTTGTAGTTGGGCATGGCGTTCTCCTTTTGTTTACAACAACTTTCAGTACTGTCTCCAACTCTGGATCGATACTTCTTGGCCGCGCGCTTGCGCCGCTGTGCCCCTCACCCTGCCCTCTCCCCGGCGTACCGGGGCGAGGGTTCTGAAAACGGGCCTTGAGCGTTGTTCCTTTGGTGGCGAACCGCGGGGGTTAGATGTTGGCTAATTCTCCAAAATATTCGTGGTCCTCGTTGTAGCCTCCTTCGCCCTGGCCGATGGCGCGCACATCGGCGACGAACTCGATGGCGCGAATCCACTTGACCATCTTGAAGCCGAGTTGGTTCTCGACGCGCAGCCGCAGCGGCGCACCGTGCAAGATGCCCAAGGGCTGGTCGTTCATGTCGTAGGCGAGCAGCGTTTGTGGGTGACGGGCGTTGTCGAGCGACAGGCTGTCGTAGAACTCGCCCCCTTCGCCCCCCTCGCCAAAGGAATAAAAGACGACGGCGCGAGCGGCGGCCGTGGGGCGAACGAGCGCGACCAGATCGGCGAGCGGCAGCCCACCCCAGGCGGCGATGCCCGACCAGCCTTGAATGCAGTGATGCAGCGTGATTTGTGTTTTGTGGGGGAGCGCGCGGAGATCGTCGAGCGAGAGTTCGACGGGGTTGGCGACGAGGCCGCACACCCGCAAGCGATAGTCGACGAAGTGGCCGTCGGCGAGCGCGGTCCACTCGTGGGAGGTGGGCGTTTTGCCGTTGGCCCAAAAGAACGGCGAGACGTCTTGAGGGCGAAACTCGGCCACCGGGGCGGGTCGATCGAGCAAGAAGCTCATCACCGGGGTAACCAATTTTTTGGCGACATGCTGCACCAGTCGCGGGTGGCGCCAGGCCAACCAGTTGGCCAGCGCGTTGACCGCCACGACGACGCCGATGCCGAGCAGACCAAGATAGAGACCGGTCAGGCGACCATCGTCGGCGCCGATGACGATGTGATTCATGTTGCGCACGAAGCCCGTGAGGGCGACCATCGTCACATGGCTGACGAAGAAGAGGACGAATGCGCACATGATGAGAAAGTGGAGCGAGCGGCCGATCTGCCGGTTGCCCGGGAGCTTGGGATACCAGACGAAGCGATTGGTGAGCGCGGGCGACATGGAGGGGCCGGTGAGGATGGCCAACGGCGCCAGCAGGAAGACGACGCCGAAGTAGGCCAGTTGCTGCAGCGCGTTGTAGCGGTAGAAGCCGTTGGGTTCTGGCGGCAGGTGGAAGGTGGCGTAATGCACCCAGACCGACCAGGCGTTGGGCACGATTTGCCAGGAGGTGGGAACGAGACGCTTCCACTGTTCAGTGGCGAACAAGAGGAACATGAAGATCGCGCCGTTGCCGACCCAGAAGAGCACGCTGAGAAAGTGCCAGTGCCGGGCCATGCCGATGGTATGGCGATAGCCGGGCAGGCCGATCCAGGGAGATAGGTGGCGCGCGTCGTCTTTGGCGGTCCAGACGCGATCGGTCGGTACTTTGATCGAGGTGAGTCGCAGCCACTCGTCGCCGGGCGTGCAGTGGACGTTCCAATAGAGTCGCGGATGGTCCATCAAGATTTGCAATCCGCTGCGGACGAGGAGCACGAGCAGCAGAAAGTTGACATAGTGCGTGACGCGCAGCCACGCCGGAAAGCCAAAGGGGAGCGCGGCAGCAGCGGGGGTTGTGTCGGGAATGGGCGGAATTGATGGCAGGCCGAACGCGCCCCACTGCACATACGCCGCGATGATGCCCAGCAATGGCAAGGCGCCAAAAAGCAGTAGCGGCTTCGACCTGACGTGCATTTGCGTCCCCTGGGTTGCGTCGACTGAGATCGAGCCGCGACAGAAACCATTTATACCGCTTACGCGCCGAGAATTTCAGGGCGCTGCGGATGTGCGAGAACAGAACTGGTTGATTGCAAAAAATATGCCTTGTAGTCTTGGCGCTAGAAACGAGTCGCTATCGCGCAGGTCGATGGTCGAATTTCACGCACGTTGGCGGCCGTGCGCGCAGGGCGTGTTTTGTTTTCGATATTGTTTCGCTAACAGGTGGAAAATCGCGGCATGGTTGGCGCACGTCGCTTGAGCTTGGTGTGGTCGCTGACGCTGCTTGCGTTGGCGGCGGGCCGTACAATTGGCGCGGAACCGGCGCGGCCGAACATTGTGGTGCTATTGGCCGACGATGCGGGCTGGGGAGACTATGGCCACTCTGGCAATCGGCAGGCGACGACGCCGCACATCGATTCGCTGGCGACGGCCGGGGTGTCGCTCGATCGATTCTTTGTCTGTCCGGTGTGCGCGCCGACGCGGGCGGAGTTTCTCACGGGGCGCTATCATCCGCGCGGGGGCGTCTATGGGGTGTCGCTGGGGCGGGAGCGGCTTGACCTGGACGAGGCGACGCTGGCCGACGCGTTGCGGCAGGCGGGCTACGCCACCGGCGCCTTTGGCAAGTGGCATAATGGCGGCCAGTGGCCCTATCATCCGCGTGCCCGCGGCTTCGACGAATATTTTGGCTACACGGCGGGGCATTGGGGAGAGTATTTCGACGCGCCGCTGGAAGACGCTGGGCGGATGAAGCGCACGCGCGGATACATCGTCGATGTCTGCACCGATCGGGCGCTGGAGTTCATCGAGCGGAATCGGCAGCGGCCGTTCTTGTGCTACGTGCCGTTCACCACACCACATACGCCGTGGTGTGTGCCGGCGGAGAACTGGGAACGCTTTCGCAATTTGCCAATTACGCAGCGCGGGGCCGATGGGGACAAGGAAGCGGTGGACGAAACGCGCTGCGCCTTGGCGATGCTCGAAAATCAGGATGGGAACGTGGGGCGCATTCTGGCGAAGTTGGCCGAGTTGGGACTGGAGCGCGACACCATCGTGGTGTACTTCTCCGACAATGGCCCCAACACGCCGCGCTGGAATGGCGGCATGAAGGGGCGCAAGGGAAGCACAGACGAAGGGGGCGTGCGCAGCGTGTGCTATTGGCGCTGGCCGGCGCGGTTGCCGGCGGGGCGCACGGTGGGACAGATTACCGGGGCGATTGATTTGCTGCCAACTCTGTTGTCTCTGGTCGGTGTGCCGCGCGCTGGCGACAAGCCCTTGGACGGGCGCGATCTGAGCCCGCTGCTGTTGAATGAGTCGCCGGAGTGGGAGGAGCGGATGCTCTTTACCACCTGGTCTGGCCAGGTCAGCGCGCGGAGCCAGCGGTATCGACTCGATAGTGATGGGCAGTTGTTCGACATGACCGCCGACCCCGCGCAGACGGCGGCGATCAACGATCACGAGCCGATGATCGTCGCCAGCATGCGGCAGGCGGTGGAGGCGTGGCGGCGCGAGATGTTTGGCGAGCAGGCGCCGGCGGCGGCGGGGGGAAGCGTTGATCCGCGACCGATCCCGGTGGGCTACCGCGAGTTTCCGATCACGATGTTGCCGGCGCGCGATGGAACGCCGCGCGGCGGCGTGCGGCGCAGTGCCCGCGCGCCCAACTGTTCTTACTTTGTGAACTGGACCGCCACGACGGACAGCATGGCGTGGCAGATCGCGGTGGCGACGGCAGGGCGGTATCGGGTGGAGATCGACTACACGTGCCCCTTGGCGGACGCTGGCGCGGAGGTGGAGTTGAGCTTTCTGGGCAGTCGGCTGAGGGGGCGCGTGGCGCCGGGTTGGGATCCGCCGCTGCTGACCCAACGGGACACGCTGCCGCGCGCGGGGGAATCGCCGATGAAGGAATTTCGGACGCTCTTATTGGGCGAGATGCGGTTGGAAGTGGGGGAGGGGGAACTGTCGCTGCGGGCGCTGGAGATTCCGGGGAACACGGTGATGGACATGCGGCGGGTGACGCTGACCTTGCTGGATTGAAGGGGCGGGGCGGCGCCGCGCGGGCGAGCGAATTGCGATGCACGGCGTCTTTGACAATTTGGAGTCGAGGCGCTACATTTACGTGTCCAGCGGCGGCACTTGGGGCGGCGAAAGTAACAGTGCGGTCGAACTGGGGCGGTAGCTCAGTTGGGAGAGCGCTGCGTTCGCAATGCAGAGGTCGAGGGTTCGACTCCCTTCCGCTCCACTACAAGAGACTCGTTGACAGCGCTTGTCAGCGGGTCTTTTTTGTTGCGCCCGTAAGACGTTGCGCGCTGCGCGGCGCTTCGATCAGTTTGATGGCGCTCGACTGTCGTTTTGTCAGTCGATGCCTGTTTTGAACACGCTTGGACAGATTTTGGTGCAAGCAGCGGTGCAAGCGGCGAGCGACCGTAAGTGCCAGTCGCAAGGTTCGCCTGCGCGCTGGATTGCGGCGCCGAATTCAACGGCAGCGCGGGCAAGGCATCGAGCGCGCCATGCACGTCGAGCAGGCGCGGGTCGTTTGGGCATCGCGTCGGCCGGTCGAGTGTTCACGCATGATGCCGTCGCCGCAGTGGTGCTTGGCGGCGTAGGTTCACGCTTCGATCACAAGGCGCTCTGCGCCATCGCCGCTGGTGGTTACTGGCGCCGTGCGGGTCTTGCCCTTGCTGTCGCGCCAGCGGGCTAAGCGCTGTTTACCGCAGGCAAATAACTCGGCGTCAGCGGGTAGCGGCTTGGTGACTTGCTTGCAGTCGATCGTGCCCAATTATTTGCCTATCTGCGTTTGCGATAATGACGCCAACTTGCCGATTTGTTTGTCACGCGTGGTGCACCACGACTGGACCATCTAACAATTCGGTCATACATCTGCTGGTCAAATGGAGGAATCTCCTTCGGGAAATGCTCCTCAATCATTCGTGCGAGCATTGTTCGGTCGCAAAGCTTAATGCGAGCGTCTTTTTCAGCCAGATGAATGGCGGCCTTTGTAAACGACTGATTCGTAACAATCATCCCGGCTTGACAGCCGTAGTAGAGCATTGCGCCTAATACCTCGCGGACTGCGGAATTGCCGACACTGCTTTTCCATCGCTTAGCTTGTATCGCGGTTGGGACACCGTCCATCTCGCAAAGCACGTCCGCACCTTGGTCTCCACACTCACTAGTTAGACGTACATGCTGATGTCCCATGCGCTCGAAAAGGCTGGCGACGAATCGCTCAAACTCCAATCCCGACATATGGTCAACAAAGGCTACCCAATTTCTCTTGTGATAGCTCTCCCATGCTTCTTGCTGACGCCGTTGAATCTCTTTTTGCCGTTTTTGGCTTTCTACTGTCTGCTGGCTAACTGGCTCTTCGCTGTGTTGCTGAGGACCATTAATCATCTCCATTTGTAGATGATGGTCGGCTTCTCCAGACAAGGGCAACTTCTTGGGGACGATACTCTCCACCATTTCGCCAAGTAGGCAGAAGACGACGAGGCCGGGAAGAAGTGCTACGAGCAGCCCGGGAATGCCGTATTGGAGTATTGCGTTAAGGGTAACGGCTAGGTATGTAGCTGTTACCAGAAAGACGAAGGTGTTTCCCAGCATCGAACTTAGTCCGAGAGTCTCAACCGGAAGTAAGCCGCCAGACGGTCTGCTATGTCGAGCCGAATCGACTGTTCTCCGCGCATGAATCGCCACATCGATGCCCGGCGGACCCCCGTTTCGCGATCGATGACCAAGAGTGGCACGTCGCGGTCGAGCATCGTCCGCCGTTATAGGTCAGTGATTGGCGCCGCCGGTCGTTTCGCTTTTCGCATGATGGACGTTTTATTCCAGTTGGCCGCTGGCGTCAAAATCTTTCCCCCGACTGGTCGATTGCGTGTGAAGCAACCACAGCGCCGGCAATCGACTCGCGGGTGGCTACAGCGACGTGGCGGAGAAGGATTCCACCGCGCCGGCGCCGAGGCGGAGGCCGACCTTGCCGGTGGCAAGCGAGTTGTCTTGCCGGTTGATGATGAGTTGGTTGTTCCAATAGAGCTTGAGATTGTCGCCGCTTAAGTCGAAGCGGAGCGTGCCGGTGGCGCCGGTGACAACCTGCTCGCCGAGGTTGATGACCGCGCCATTCACATTCTTGTAGAGCGTGGCGTAGACCCGGCTGCCGGAGTTGTAGATGCGGGCCATGTACCAATTGGAGTCGCCGCTGCCGCCGTAGCGGGCGATGAGTCCCTGGCGGCCGTCGGCGGGCACGACGAGATCGGCGCTTAGGGAAACATCGGCCACGTTGACGCTGGCGAGGATCGGCATGGCGGCGCTGGCGCCTTCGATCACCATTTGTCCGGCGACGAGCTTGGCGTTGCCGAGGGGTTCGGTCCAGTTGGCGCCGAGGTTGGTGCCGTCGGCACGGGTGAACGAGTCACTAAAGTTGAGCGCGGCGGGAGGGGCGCCGGTGGTCGCGCCGGTGACCTGAGTTTCGGCCGATTGGCCATTGGCCGCGACGGCGCGGACCTGATATTGATATTGCGTGCCGGCGGCGAGACCGGTGTCTTGATACACGCGGGCGGCGGCGCCGACCGTGCCGACCACGACATATTGCGTGCCGTTGTGACGCAGAATGTCGAAGTGATCGACCGTGCCCGAGTGCTGCCAAGCAAGGTTGATCTGGCTATTGCCGGCGGCGGTGGCGGTGACGCTGGTGGGGGCAGCCGGTGGCTGCGCGACTTGCTGATCGGCAATGTTGACCGAGAAGCTATCGACGGCGCCAGGACCAAGGCGCAGACCGACCTTGCCGGTGGCGAGCGATGCATCGCGCGCGCTGACGGCGAGTTGATCGTTCCAATAAAGTTTGAGATTGTCGCCATCGAGGTCGAAGCGAAGCGTGCCCGAGCCACCGGAGACGACTTGCTCGCCGAAATTGGTGACGGCGCCGTTCACGTTTTTGTAGAGCGTGGCGTAGACCGTGCTGCCGGAGTTGTAAATGCGGGCCATGTACCAATCGGAGTCGCCGCTGCCGCCATAGCGGGCGATGATGCCCATGCGGCCGCCGGCGGACAGGACCAGATCGGCGCTGAGCGACCCATTGGCGACGGCGGCGCTGTTGACGATTGGCATGCCGGCGCCGCCGCCTTCGTTGACGAGTTGACCGTTTACGATTTTGGCGTTGCCGAGCGATTCGGACCAGTTGGCGCCGAGGTTGGTGCTGTCGGCGCGATTGAAGGTGTCGCTGAAGGTGGCCGCTGGCGGCGGAGTGACGCTGTTGGTGGTGGCGGAAACCTGCGCGAGCGCGGTTTGTCCATCGGCGGCAACGGCGCGAACCTGATATTGATATTGCGTGCCGGCGGCGAGCCCGGTGTCTTGAAACGCGCGGGCGGCGGCGCCAACCGTGCCGACGACGACATATTGCGCGCCGTTGTGGCGCAGAACGTCGAAATGATCGACGGCGCCCGACTGCTGCCAGGCGAGGTTGATTTGCGTGGCGCTGGCCGGGGTGGCGGTGACGTTATTGGGCGCGGCGGGCGGTGGCGTGACCTGGTTGCCGCTGGTGGTGACGCTGAAGTTGTCGAGCGTGCCGACACCGAGGCGGACACCTGCCATGCCGGTGGCGAGCGAGTTGTCTTGCGCGCTGACGGCGAGTTGGTTGTTCCAATAGAGCTTGAGGCTATTGCCTTCGAGTTCGAAGCGCATGGCGCCGGAGTCGCCAGAGACGATCTGCTCGCCGAGATTGGTGACGGCGCCGTTCACATTTTTGTAGAGCGTGGCGTAGACCCGGCTGCCGGAGTTGTAGATGCGGGCCATGTACCAATCGGAGTCGCCACTGCCGCCGTAGCGGGCGATGAGTCCGATGCGGCCATCGGTGGGGACGGTGACATCGGCGCTGATGGCGGCGTCTGTGTAGTTGACGCCAGTGAGGACGGCCATGCCGGCGCCGGCGCCTTCGACCATGAGGCTGTTGGCGGAGACGCGCGTGTTGCCGACTGGCTCGCTCCAACTGGCGCCGAGGTTGGTGCTGTTGGGGCGATTGAAGTTGTCGACGAAGGAGCCAGCCGGCGGCGGCGTGGCGCTATCGGTGGTGGCGGAAACCTGCGCGAGGGCGGTTTGGCCATCGGCGGCGACCGCGCGAACCTGATACTGATACTGCGTGCCGGCGGCGAGGCCGGTGTCTTGATACGCGCGGGCTGCGGCGGCGACCGTGCCGACCACGACGTATTGCGTGCCGTTGTGGCGCAGGATTTCAAAACGATCGACGGCGCCGGAGTGCTGCCACGCCAGATTGATTTGCGAGGCGCTGGCGGCCGCGGCGGTGAGGCTCGTGGGGGCGGTGGGAGGATTGGCGGCGGCGGCCGCTGGCAATGTCACTGAAAAATTGTCGAGCGTGCCCGTACCGAGACGGGCGCCCACGGCGCCGACGGCGAGCGCTGCATCAGTGGCGGAGACGACGAGCTGATCGTTCCAATAGAGCTTGAGGCTGGTTCCGACGGCCTCGAAGCGGAGCGTGCCGGCGGCGCCGGAGACGACTCGCTCGCCCAGGTTCGTGACGACACCGCCAACGCTCTTGTGCATTTGGGCGTAGGCGGTGCTGCCCGAGTAATAGATGCGCCCCATGTACCAGTTGTCGTCGCCGGGTCCGCCGTAGCGCGTGACGAGGCCGATGCGTCCGCCGGCCGGCAGGTCGATGTTGGCACTGGTGACGACGTCGGCGGTGTTGGGGCCGCGGACGATGGCCAGGGCCATGTCGCCCGACGCCAGTTCGAGCTTGCCGGATTGGAGCTTGAGGTCGCCGAACTGCTCGCTCCAATTGGTACTGAGGCTGGTGCTGTCAGCGCGGGTGAAGGAGTCGGTGAACGGCAATGTGCCGACATGCACCTGGCGGTTAGCGGCGGGAAGGGCTTGACCGGAGCCGAGCACCGACGCGGTGACGACGATGTTGTAGTCGCCAGGGGATGCAAAGCTGCAATTCACCTGTGTGCCGCTGGGACCGACGATGGTGCGATCGACGACGCCGTCGCCGGTCCAATCGATATCGAAGCTGAACTGTGTGCCGGGGGGGAACGCGGCGGAATTCATCGAGAGGGTGACAGGAATGGCCTGGCCGACGAGTGCGTCTGGCGCGCTGATTTGCGGTCGCAGAGCGCTTTGCACCGCGGCGGCCACCTGGTCGGCGCTCATGGTGAGTTGGTTGGCGCCGGCGGTTTGAACGATCCAGTAGCCGAGGTTGGAGACGCTGCCACCCGGGGGAGTGTATAGGGTGGCGTGGGGGATGGTGACGGTCTTGCCGCCAATACGAAAGACGACGTTGCCGCCGCTGGAGAGATTGGTGATTGAAAGCAGCGGATCGGGGGTGAGGCGATAGACACGGCGGCCGTTGGCCTCCATGCCGGTGAGCATGTAGCCATCGTCCCATTCGGCATGGGTGAAGGTGATGGTCTTGCGCCCCTCGAAGCCGACGAGGGGATCTAGCTCTTTGAGCAAGTTGTTCAGGACGGTGTGATTGGCGACTTGAGGATCGGCGCTGTCTTTCCAGAAGAGAAAGTCCTCGGCGCCGCTGAGCGCCGTGTGGAAAATCGTTTCCGGGTAATACGTGTGGTTGAGCCCGTACTCGCGCTGCAGCCAATCGCGGCCACTGACCCAGGGAACAAAGGGGACGTCGCTGGCGCCGACTTCGGTACGGACGATTTTGAGGTCGGCGATGAAGGCGCTGTAGGATCGCCAGGTTTCCAGATAGGCGCTGTTGATGACCTCGCCGCGATTCGACAGATCGTAGGCGGCGGGCACGCTGTTGATATTGGGAATGGTGAAGACGTACTTGACGGTGAGACCGTCGGCGGAGGCGGATTGGATGGTCCACTTGCCGGCGTAGAGGGGATCGATCCAGTTGTTGCCGCGGTTTTCGATGGTGATCGAGTCGCCAGGCTTGAGGCCTGGTATCGGCGTGAAGAGCTGGATGGTGGCCAGACAGTTGAGCGTGGGTTGTCCTTGGCCGTTGGTGAGCTGTGTCGCCGAGGCGTATTTGATGCGTGTTTCGAAGGGGGGCGTGGGCTGCGACTGGCCATCCTTGGTGTAGACCGAGGTGTGATATCCGTACAGTTCCTTTGATTGTCGATTGCCGATCAGCGTGCCGACCGTGTCGGTGCTGTCGAGAAAGGCGTAATACTCGGTGGACGGCATGGTGGTGCTGCGGTAGTAGCTGCCATAGTTGAGGATTTTGGCATTGGGGAAGAGCGCCAGGATGGGCTGCACGACCGCGCGGTTGATGTAGCCGGAGAAGCGGGCCTCGAGCACGCCGTTCCAGATGGAGGCCTTCTCGCTGACCGTGTTGTAGTTGCCGATGTTGGCAAGCGATAGATCGTCGTCGGTGAGTCCGGCGGCCTTGAGTTCGGCCTTGAGGGCGTTCCAACGGGGATCGGCTTGTAGCGCCTGCCACACGGTGCGCGTGGCGGTGACTTGCGGGTTGACGCGGCGCTCGAAGGTGGTCATGCCCCAGTATGAGAAGTTCATGTCCTCGATGTCCATGGCGAAGTAGTCGAGTTGTCCGCCAAGGTTCTTGTATTGCGTGAAGAAGCTTTGCACGCGCGCGCGGATGACCTGCTCCCACTGGTCCATCCACACCAGAAAGTAGTCGGTGGGCTGGCCCTGAGAATCGACGGGATCGACGAAGCCCCAGCTATAACCATCTGAATTGCCGTAGCCGTCGATCGCCAAAAAGCTGGTGGCGAGCATCGTGCGGTTGCCTACTGGCTGGGCGCTGGTGGCGGCGAAGGAGTCTTGCGGCGTAGGGGTGTTTAGGTTGCCGGCCGTGTCGTGCGTCCACAGTTGGTGCATCGTGCTGATGTTGCTGTCCGACGTCGCTTGGGTGCCGCTGGCGTGCATGCGGTCGATCGCCGCGCCGGCCGCCGAGGAGATCGAATCGTCGAACAGTCCGAGCAGTTCGCGGGTGGTGAAGACGTCCAAGAGCGCGGTGGGGCTGGCGGCGTAGAGCGCGCGGAGCGCGTCTTTGGCGTCAGTGGCGTCGATGGCGGCGCCGCCAGAACCAAGCAGCGAGTCATACCAGGACGTTTCGAGCGCGGTGAGAATGCCGTCGGGGCGCAGGCTGGTGAGATCGACGTGCCGACTGGGGAGCGCCGCTTTGAGCAGTCCCAGATCGGAATAGCCGCGGATCAGGTTGTTGTTGAGCAGCGTTCGCAGCAACTCGTCGGTCGTGAGCGAGGTGAAGTATCGATCAAACGACACCGTGCCGACGAGCGACTCGACGCTGGTCTTCGAGGTCCAGCGATTGGCGACCACCATATTCAGCACCGTGGCTGCCGATAGCGGCGCGGTGGGGGTTGAATCGCTGACTACCAGGCCGTAGTTGCCCGCCGTCTGCGAGGTGAGGCGAATCGTGTAGAGGCCGCCCACCGGCACGAAGTACTTTGAAATGACGAGCGAGCGGCTGGTGGTCTCGTTGGGATCGATTTCGGCGACGCCTTCGGCCAGCAGCACGCCGCCAGGACTGAAGAGTTGCAATCGCTGACCGCTGAAGTCGGCGCCGCCGCGGCCCGCGACCCGGAGGTCGAGCGTTTTGCCGACGGCGCCGGACAGGTCGATGGTGTACGAATCGACGTCGGACCCGGATTGAGTGTTGGCGCTACCGAGATAGGCATACCGCGTGGCGCCGCCGGTGATGGCCGTGTAGGTGTTGTTGAGCGATTGCGGGCTGGCGATGGAGGAGTCGATTCCTTCCACGCCGGAGTTGAGCGCGACATCGAGCGCGTACGCGCCGGCCGCGCCGCCGGTGTTGGTGAGGCGGAAGGTGAAGGTGCCGCCGACCGGGGCGACATACGGCACTAGCACGCCGGCTTGACCGCTAGCGAGCGACAAGGTGGAGACGACGGCGCCCGAGGGATCGGTGAGCGAGAGGGAGATGGGTGAACTGGTGGCGGAGAGGGCGGCCGAGATGGCCTGCCCGGCTTTGAGCGTGACGGTGAAATCTTGAGGATCAGCGACCGCGATGGAGCGCTGGATGGCGGCGTCAAGGATTTCCCAACCGCGGGGATCGACCTCGACAAACGAGAGGGGCGTGATCGCGTGGAGTTGTCGTTGTTCGAGATGCTCGAAGCGCAGGGCCGCGTGGTGGAGACGCGGGCGCAGAGAGCGCGTCGGACTGCCGGCCAGATAGGCGGCGGCGCGGCGCCACAGTTGATTCCACGATGGAGTTTTGGTCGGCATGATCGGCTCGCTCGTCCGGAGGAGATTCTTGGGATCGCTAGCGCGAACCAGCAGGTGACGAGAGCGGACGAGGATGAGCGATACCGCGCGTCGAATTGCAAAGCATGATGCAGCGACCTTTCGCGCGCTCGCCGAAGTGATCCGCCCCCAAGGGGGCTGCGGAGAGGCGCGCGTATGAGTTGTCGAATGACCAGCGAGACGAGTCTCACCCGCCGCCTGCCAACGGCTGGAGAGAGATGGATCCATGCAAGCCTAGGTCATGCGACTCCCGCACGGCGTCGAGCGCCGCGCGAACGTGCCGGCTGGAGAATGACAGGTGGCGGCGGGGCAACGCGCGTTGCCGGATGTCAACAGCCGAAGATGTCGGCTGGTGACAATTGGGGCGATGCGGGTAGGGTTCGTGCGGGAGATGCCGGCGCGCAGTATATTGCCGTTTCTGAACCGCGCGGCCGCGAGTCGGCGCAGTGAAACCATCGCATCAGCGGAGTAAGATCGCGCTATGCCACAGATTAAGCATGTGGTGCTGCTGAAGATTCGGCGGGATGTAACGCCAGAATTGCTGGCCGAGGTCATGGCCGAGTTGGGGGAATTGCGCCGCGTGATCCCCGGCATATTGGATTTTTCTTGGGGGGCCAACAACAGCCAAGAAGGGCTGCATCAAGGCTTCACTCATGGATTTGTGATGACTTTCGCGGATTTGGCCGCGGTGAGCGCGTACATGCCCCACCCGGAGCATGAACGCGTGAAAGGCCGAATTGTGCCGCTGTTGGAAGGGGGCCTGGCTGGCGCGCTGATCGTGGATTGGGAAGTCGCCTGAATCGACGGGTCGAGCGACTCGCGCGGGACTTTTCAGAGCACTGCGCAGGGGCAATCAAACCGCGGGTCGCGCCAATCCGCAAGCAAAGGGGCGTACGCGCGACGTACTGGCTGTGCTGCTGCTAGCGACGGTTGTATCGATTCTGTGGATTTTCGCCAAAAGTCGGTCGATAAACCCTTGGGGTATGCCTCGCAGGCGTCGACGCGACGCCTCGTCAACGCGGTCGATGAGAAAGGAGCGGCGCCATGAGACGCCTGATTCTGTTGGCTCTCATGATGGTCACGCTGACCAGTTCCACGGGCTGCGGCGTGCTGCGTGAAATCCTCTGCATGACGTTCACACGTCGGCACTGCGGCATTTTTCCGCTCCGCAATTGCCTGCCCGACTGCGCCTGCGAAAGCGGCTGCGGCGAGATGTATTACGGCGTTTTGAGCGATCCGCCCGCTTGCCACGATCCATGCGATGGCTGCGGCAACTGGACGGGATCGCAGACAGGCTACCCGGGCTATCTGCCACACGGCGGCTACGCTGGCTACGCGGGGCAGCCGACGCCGGCCGACGGCGTGGTGTCGCGAGGCCATGCTCCGGCCGAGCGGATGGCGTCGATGGGCCGCGCGCCGAGCGACTCGGAAATGAACTTGCCGCCTGGCGCCAAGGTGATCCACCGCGAGGACCGGGTGGTGAGCGAAGGGCAATCGACGCCCGCGCAACCGGTCAAGAGTCGACACGTGCCGACGCGCACCACGCGACATGTGCATCGCAACTCGCCGCGCATGGCGCAGCGCTAGTTCTGGATTGCCGAGTTGGCGAACCACTCGCGGCATCCAGCAAACCACACGCCCTACGCGGCTAATTTCGCCGTGAGAACGCGACGAAGCCAACGGCCAGCGCCGCGGCGATCATGAGGCGGAATGTGGAGGGTTCTGGCACGGCGGCCATGTCGGCGCGGATTGCGCGGGCAAATTGATCGGCCATCCAATTGTAGCCAGCGCCGGCGCGATCGGTTCCCCACAGATGCACATGACCCGGTGTGGCGCCATCGTCGCTATACCAATTTTGGTAGCCGGTTTGATTTTGGATTCGCCGATTCAGATCGAGCAACGCGAAGCCATGTTCTAGCGCCTGCGACTTGAGCCAGGGATTGAACTGCGAGTCGAGCAGCGCGTCGGCGGCGGCGTATTTGTCGTCTGTGGGGTTGTCGAGCACCGGTATATTGGTGGCGACGATGACTTTGGGGCGCCGACCGCGAGAATTGGTCGCAGTCGCCAGGCGATCGAAGACGCTGCTGATATCGGCGGTGAACTGGTCGAAGCGATTTTGGAACGCATCGTTCACACCGAGCATGAACAACACGATATCAGGATCGCTGGCGAGGGCATCGGCCACGAAATCATGAGCCACCGGTGGGCTGGCGTGTGGATCTTCAACTTGCCCTGTATAGGTGGCGGAGGTGGCGCCCCCCGACGCTACGGCGGAGACATCGGCGGTAATGCCGCGCGCAGCGAGCGCGGCGGCGAGCCGAGGCGAATAGTTTTTGGTTTGAGAGTCGCCAGTGGCGACTACACGGAGCGGGGCCGCCAATGACGGCTGAGCGGCACAGACCAATAGCGCAACAACCAAACAATGCAAACGCATGATGAAACTGCTTTCGAAAACACTGAATCCCCTGTCGACTTGGCGAGAGAGCGGCCTAAGTTCGGATTCAGTAGCAGTTCCGTTGCGAGAGAATGGATGTGCCCGCTCGTATTATTCAATTTTCCGGCTGGTTCATCAACCGGAAATCAAGCGGATGGTCAAAGAATAGCCACGCCCAAGTGAGTAGTTGCTTCGCCTGCTAACATTAAGACGCAATCGCGTCGGCGCGGCATTGATTCGCCCCCGTTTTGCGCAATGTGATCCGAAGCGTTCGTTGACGAAAACCGTATGACTCGCGGCGCCGGCATCGAGAGCGTCATGAATCAAACGGTGGGAAACTACCGCACAAACCGCCGCCGCGTCTGCAACGATCGACAGCCGCGCAAAAAAAGCGCCCAGACAAACGGGACAAGGCGGGGCAGGACCTTATCACACATTCGCCCGGGCGCATGCCCGTGAATATCGAATTGATGGATTCTGCGGGAATCCGCTGTTGTGCTTTTTGGCATGCCGTCATTCACGGCAAGGAGGGATTCTAAGTGTTCCATCGGCGGTTGCAATCTCCCTAGCCGCCATGCGAAGGGCGAAAAACTCGCACGTCGTTTGAAAGTCTGGAGTTGGGTATTCAGGAGTTTTTTGACGGCAGTGTAGTAGAAATCGCCTGTTTTCCCACAAAAGGGGGGCAAAATTCTTGACTATGGGCGGTTCAGACAACTACGCTGCACCTTGCGCCGATAGAGGCGCACGATTTGAGCCAATTGTGACGAGTTGGGCTCCCGCCCCCTCCCTGGCCCCGCGGAGGGGACGGAGACCAGCTAGTCGCTCGTCCGTCGGCGAGTTCTCGCCCTCGAATTGAAAAAAATCACGCGCAGTCTGTAGCTCTGGGGGAATAGCCGCATGTTGGACAACCTGCTGACCATCATCGAGCCATCGTCCGCATCGGTGGCGCCGGTCAATCGTCACGTCACCGTTATTCGCCCGGCGATGCTCTCGTCGACCGGAACCTGGAGCAATCCGGTGACGCCCCCCCTGGGATTGGCGTATTTGTGCGCGACCTTGGAGTCGGCCGGGCACCGAGTTCACGCAGTGGACGGCATCGGGGAACGGGTGGATCAGTTCATCGAGGAGGAGGGCTACCTGTTTCAGGGACTGACGATCCAGGAGACAGTGGAGCGGATCCCGGCCGAGACCGATTTGATCGGCGTGTCGTGCATGTTCTCGCAAGACTGGCCTTTTTGCCGCGAGTTGATCCGGGCCATTCGCATGCGCTTTCCGTCGACGCCGATCGTGGCCGGGGGAGAGCATATTACCGCGTTACCGGAGTACAGTCTGCGTGACTGCGACGAGCTGGATATTTGCGTGCTGGGAGAAGGGGAAGAGACGATCGTCGAGTTGGCGAACCATGTGGGGCATTGGGACCACTTGCTCGAGGTGAACGGGATTGCCTACATCGAAGCGGGGCAGTTCAAGCAGACGGCCCCGCGCCAACGCATTCAGGAAGTGGACGACGTGCCGCTGCCGGCGTGGGACTATTTTCCGATGGAGGAGTATCTCGGCAGCCGCAACGCGCATGGCGTTTATCTCGGGCGCAGCATGGGCATCTTGGCCACGCGTGGCTGTCCTTATAAGTGCACGTTTTGCTCAAATCCGGTGATGTACGGCAAGCTTTGGATTCATCGTTCGCCCGAGAAGGTGGTGGACGAAATTGAGCACTACGTGAAGAAGTATCAGGCCACGAACATCGACTTCTACGATCTGACGATGATCATCAAGAAGTCTTGGATTTTGGAGTTTTGCCGCTTGTTGGAAGAACGCGGGCTGAAGATCACCTGGCAGTTGCCGACGGGCACGCGTAGCGAAGTGATCGACGACGAGGTGAGCGCCGCGCTGTATCGCACCGGCTGCCGCAACGTGACGTACGCTCCGGAAAGCGGTTCGGTCGAGACACTTAAGCTGATAAAAAAGCAGGTCGATCTCGACAAGCTGACCACCTCGGCGCGGGCGGCGATCCGCAACAACATCCACGTTAAGGTGAACTTGATCATTGGCTTCCCGCACGAGACGCGCAAGCATGTGCTGGCCACGGTATGGTTTGCCTGGAAGCTGGCTTGGCTGGGGGTGCATGACGCGGCGATCTTTTTGTTCTCGCCGTATCCTGGAAGCAAGTTGTTCGACGAGTTGCGCGAAGAAGGCAAGATCGGCGAATTGAACGAGGATTATTTCCGCTCGCTGGTGGCGTTCATGGATCCGTTTGCGCCGAGCGAGTACTGCCGCCATGTGCGTGGCCGCGAGCTGGCGTTTTGGCGGCTATTTGGCATGGCTTCGTTTTTTGGCCTGTCGTACTTGTTCCGGCCGATTCGATTCATCCGCTTGATCAAGAACGTCATCAAGAACGAAAGCGAAACCGTGCTGGAGCAGCGACTAGGCGCGCTGGTGCATCGCCCCAAGGCGCTGCATGCCACCAAGGGGCGTGTGCTACAACCGGCGCATGCGTAGCTTGGCTTGATCAGAGTTAGCGAGTCGTCGACCGCGACCGCGCTGTTCTCAGGCGGCTAGCCGAATGTGGTTGGGCCGAGCGATCCGAAACGATTGATAGAACGCCGCGCGACACGGCCTTTCCGTGCGGCGCGTTTTGCCGTCACCCATAGAACGGCGCTATGAAACTCGACGCGCCCGCGATCTCGAATCCTCCCGCAGCGCGAAATGCCGCCAAGCCGGCTGAGACTCCTGCCCCTGGCATGCGGCCGTCTCGGCGAGTGACGATTGTCGAGGGGGCGGGGCGACGGTTATCGGATCAAACGCGGCTTTTGCTGCGCGCCCGATTGCGGCTGGTGAGCGTGGTGATCTTCGTGGGCGCCATGCTATTTCTCATCTGGGGAGTGGTGACGGGCAACTTTCCGCTGACGACGCCGCGCGGCTATCTGTCGTGGCTGCATTTGGCCATGATTGGAACCACGGCCTGGGCGGGAGTTGAATTGTGGCGGCCGCGGCTCATGAGCTGGCGTGGCCTGCGGACCGCCGAGATTGGCTTGTTTGGCATGCCTGCTCTGCTGATTTTGGGGGCGCAGTACGTGCAGATGACCGATCCTGGGCGCATCACCCAGGTGCGGATCAGTTCGGGCGCCTGGTCGGCGTTGATCTTCACCTATGCGATGTTCGTGCCGAATCCCTGGCGGCGCGCGGCGCGGATCATCGGCACGATGGCGCTGGCTCCCATCGTGTTGGCGATCATAGCGCACCGGCAGGCGGCAGGCGGCGCGTCGCGATTTTGGGAAGAACTGAGCGGCAACGGTTTGTTGCTGGTCTTGGTGGCGGGTGTGGCGACTTACGGCACGCATGTGATCAACGCGCTGCGACGGCAAGCGTTTGAGGCGCGGCAATTGGGCCAGTACCGATTGCGCGAATTATTGGGCTCTGGAGGCATGGGCGATGTCTGGCTGGCGGAGCATCAATTGCTCAAACGACCGTGCGCCATCAAGTTGATCGATGCCGGCAAATCGGCGGACCCCCGGGCACAGAGCCGTTTTGAGCGCGAGGTGCGCGCCACGGCGCGGCTGTCGCATTGGAACACGGTGGAGATCTTTGACTACGGGCGGACGGATGAAGGCACGTTTTATTACGTGATGGAGTATCTGCCAGGGTTGTCGCTCATGGAGATTGTAGAGACGCACGGTCCGCTGCCTGCGGAACGCGCGATCTACTTGTTGCGGCAGGCGTGTTGCGGCTTGCGCGAGGCGCATGCGCAAGGTTTGATTCATCGCGACATCAAGCCGAGCAACATGATTGCGGCGTTCCGAGGCGGCTTGTACGACGTGGTGAAGGTGGTCGACTTTGGATTGGTGGAGTTGATGAGCGATCCGGTGGCGACCTGGAACGCCGACGAGTTGTTCGCGGGGTCGCCCTATTTTGTCTCGCCCGAACAGGCGCTTGGCGGAGCGGCTTCTGACGCGCGCAACGACATTTATTCTCTCGGGGCGGTGGCCTACTATCTGGTGACCGGCCGGCCGCCGTTTGAGGGGACCAAGCCAATCAAGATCGTGATCGCGCACGCGCACGACCCGGTGACGCCGCCGCGACAGATCAGGCCGGAACTGCCGGCCGATCTGGACGCGGTGATCCTCCGCTGTCTGGCCAAGGATCCGGCCGACCGTTTTCAGACCGTGGGAGATTTGGAGGCGGCGCTGGGCGCATGCGGGGTGGCCGCGGCTTGGACCGACCAATCGGCCGAGGCGTGGTGGCAGAAACACGAGCCGGAAGCGGTTCGCAAGGCAGAGGCGTTAGGACTGGCATAGCCGGACCGATCGAATAGCTGGAGACCGCAGAGGCAACGCGGTTTCCTTGCCTTGCCTATCTTGCCTAATTAAGATCGATTCTTGGTTCTCGGGGCGAGCCTTTCCATTTGCCCAATCTCACGCTCCCATCGCTCGTTTAACCGGCCAGGATGAAATTTGTCTTGCGCCGGCGACCCTGGGTGGGAGCGTACCGGAGCTTTTCGCGATCTGATCGCGATTCTTGATAAGGAACAGTGCGGTATGCGGTTGGCACGGCGTAAATGGTTGGTGTTGGCGGCGTTGTTGGCCGGTTGGTTTGGCGCCGAGCGTGACGCGGCGGCGCAGCAAGTGGCTGGCGTGCATGTCGATGCAGAAGGCGTGCTGAAGCTACAGGTACACAATGATCCGACGGGCGAACTGAATCGGCAGCGACTGGCTCAAGGGGGCGCGGCGCTAACGACGGAAGCCGCGGAGGCGAGTCCGCTGCGCAAGATCTCGTTGCGGCAACTAGAGCAAGCAGTCGCCGCGCGGATTGCGGCCGGCCAGCAGTTGACCGACGAGATGCGCTATTTGGGCGGCCTTACACGGCTGCAATACGTCTTTTACTATCCCGAGTCGAAGGACATTGTCATTGCCGGACCGGCGGGGCCTTGGGCTCAGGATTTGTCGGGGCGGGTGGTGAGCGTTTCGACGGGGCGGCCAGTGCTGCAACTCGAAGACCTGGTAGTGGCGCTACGCGCCTACGCGCCCGGCGTGAAGAACAAAAAGCCGATCGGCTGCTCGATTGACCCGACGCGCGAGGGGCAAGAGCGGTTGCAACAGTTCTTGCAGCAAGCGTATGGCAATGTCACTCCGGCAGACGAGGCCGCGTTGGTCGATGGCATTCGCACCAACCTGGGCATGCAGACCGTGACGGTGTATGGCGTGCCAAACAAGTCGCACTTCGCCACGGTGATGGTGGAGGCCGATTACCGCATGAAGTTGATTGGCCTCGGAGTCGAGCGGCCACCCATTCCGTTGACAAGCTATATCGAAAAGGCGCGGGCTGGCAGCTTGGGCCGCAATGGAATGGTGCGGTGGTTTTTTGTGCCCGACTACGAATGCGTGCGCGTCAGCGACGATGGGCTGGCGATGGAACTGGTGGGGGATGGGGTGAAACTGGTGGGTGAAAGCGAACTGGTCGACAGCGACGGCACGCGCCACCGATCGACCCATGTGGACAAGGCGAGCCAAATGTTCGCGTTGGGATTCACCAAGAAGTATCCGCAGCTTGCCGAGCGTTCGCCGGTGTACGCGCAACTGCGCGACGTGATCGATATGGCGGTGGCGGCGGCGTACGTGCAGCAAGAGGACCTGTACGGCAAGGCTGGCTGGGATCTGGGCGTCTTTGCGAGCGAGGAGAAGTTTCCGGTGGAAACGCATGCTGCGCCGACGCAAGTAGAGACCGTGGTCACATCGGTTTGGAAGGGAAGCCAACTCGTGACGCCGCTGGGCGGCGGCGTGGTGCTACATCCCAAACGAGCGCTTGAATCCGATAATCTGCTGGCCGACGACAAGCAAACGCTGCGGGACTCGCGGCAAAAGGCGCAGGTCGAGTTGGCCGCTGGCCAATGGTGGTGGGATTAGTAAGCGCCCGGGCCTGTTTTGGGCCGCTGCCACTGCCGCGTGACCTTGTCTACCCGCGGCCATGTAGATGACATGTGCCGCCATCGCACGACTCGACGCGGCCAAATCGGTAGCGTCGATTGGCGATTTGGCGATAAAGCCATTGCCAAAGCGACATCGTGCCCGGCAGGTGCAACAGGGGCGCTAGCCACCAAAGTCGCGGCAATCGTCGCGAGAGATGGCGGATGGCCTCGGCGCCATGGTGGCGACGACCTTGCTGGTCGACCACGTACATTTCCTGCATCAGCCGCTCGTGGGAAAGATCGGGATAGCGGCGCGACACTTCGGGATCGTGCAACGAGAGATAGGCGAGTCGGCCGGCGGGGTCGAGACGTGCCAGGCGCTCGATCTGCGCAGTGCAGATGCGGCAATGCCCGTCGTAGATCACGACGTCGGCGTTTGGCCGCTGGTCGAGGCTGGGGAGCAGCGTGGGTTGTGCGGCGACCGTGGCGGACACGCGATAACCTGGTGTAGCTCTACAAGCAGCGGAGTCGCCGCCGCTGGCAGCGAGCGATCAGCGGCTTGCGCCCCTCAGGGCTTGGCTCTTCCACGGAGCGATATAGGCAAGCATAGCAGTTGGGACGCGTTCGGCCACGCCAGTTGGCGACCGTGGAGTTCGCGGGACAGGCGACGAAGTCGTGGCCGTCTGGCGATCGCAATGGAGGATGTGTACGTTTGTGCGCGCTGGTAAAATTAGGTGGCCGGCACTGCGGTTAAGTCGGTAAAGTCATAGAGGCAAGGCAGCGGCCGTAGTAAGGGCGGGGCGGGCAAGGAGTCGGCGACTGTGGATCAACTGCAGCGACAAGTGCGGCGGGCGTATTTTCGGCTGATGGTCGAGCGTTGGCTGTTGGCCCTGACCTGGGCGCTGACTGGCGGCCTGTTGGTGGCGGCGCTGGTGATCTTGGTGGACAAGCGCTGGCCGCTGGGCGTGTCGGCGTATGTCTGGCTGGGCGCTGGCGCGACATTGGGACTGGTGACCGCGTTTTGCTGGACCCTATACACGCGGCGCGGCGCGCTCGACGCGGCGATGGAGATCGATCGCCGCTTTGGTCTCAAAGAGCGCGTATCGACGGCGCTGGCGTTGTCGGCGGCCGATCGCGAGACTGCGGCCGGACGCGCCCTGATGAACGACGCCATGCGGCGGGCAGGCGCGGTGGACATCGCCGAACGGTTCCGCTGGTCGCTCAATCGTTGGTCGCTGTTGCCATTGGCGCCGGCGACGATCGCGATGCTGGTGGCGCTGTTCGTGCTGTCGCTGGCGCCGCAGCAACAGGCAGCGGCTAGCACCACGCCGGTCGCGGCCAAAAAGCAGGTGCAAACATCGATCAAGCAACTCGACAGAAAACTGGCTGAACGGCGCGAGCAGGCCAAAAAGGAAGGACTCAAGGACGCCGAGGATTTGTTTCAAAAACTGGAACAGGCCACGCAGCGCGATTTGCAGAAGCCGGCGAACATGGACAAGAAGCAGGCGTTGACCAAGCTGAACGACCTTTCGCAGGAGCTGGAGGAGCGGCGCAACAAGCTGGCGGGGTCGGAGTCGCTCAAACAGCAACTCAACAACATGAAGAACCTGGATCGCGGCCCGGCGGACAAGTTCGCGCAGGCGCTAAAGCAAGGCGACTTGAAGCAGGCGATTCAGGAGTTGGAGAAACTCAAGAAGGAATTGGCCGCCGGCAAGTTGGACGAGAAAGCTCGCGAGCAATTGACTAAGCAACTAGAGCAAATGCGCGAGAAGCTTGAGCAAATGGCGGAGGCGCGGGAGCAGGCCAAGGAGCGTTTGAAGCAACGAATCGCCGAGAAGCGCGCGGCGGGCAAGCAGGGAGAGGCCGACCAGTTGCAGCGCGAGTTGGACGAGTTGAACCAGCAGCAGAGTCAACAAAAGCAAATGCAGAAGTTGGCGCAAAAACTCGGTCAGTGCGCACAGTGCATGAAGCAGGGGGACGCCGAAGGGGCGGGCAAGCAGTTGAGCGACATGCAGTCGGATCTGGAGGACCTGCAGTCCGAGATGGCCGAGGCGGAGTTGCTGGACCAGGCGATGAACGAAATCGATCAGGCCAAGGATTCGATGAACTGCAAGAAGTGCGGCGGCATGGGCTGCGGCCATTGCCAGGGTAAAGGTATGCGTCCCGGCGAGGGATTAGGACGCGGCCGTGGACAGGGTCCCCGCCCAGAGCAACAAGAGAAGACCAACGCCTACGACACGGCGGTGAAGCAAAAGACGGGGCGCGGCGCGGCGCAGATCGTCGATTTTGTCGACGGCCCCAATATCAAGGGCGGGGTACAGCAAGAGATCGCCACGCAGTTTGAGGAGGCCAAGAGCGAAGCGGCCGATCCGCTGACCGGCCAACGACTGCCGCGCGACAGCCAGAGCCACGCGAAGGAGTATTTCGACGCGCTGCGCGAAGGGCGTTCGGAATAGAAACGAAGGTCGGCCACAGCGATATCCCAAGCATCGCCGGTTCCAGAACGGCCGTTGTCGACGTGGCGCCTGCCTCCGTTTTGACCCTCAACCTGCCGTTCTGCAGCGTACCGAGGTGTGCGTTCTGAAGGGTGCGCTAGCGGCGCAAAAAGTCGGGCCAGATGGCGTCGCTGACGAATAGCCCCTCGCGGGTGAGTTGGAGCCGGTCGCCAGCGTGTCGCAACGTGCCCAACTCCAGATGTCGCCGTAGGGCGTCGCCGCCGAGCGCTGCGACGGTGTAGCCAGTGTCCTGCGCAAACTCGCGCGGGTCGATTCCGGCGATGCGGCGGAGCGCGAACACCAGCAATTCGCGGGCGCGATCCTCGGCGGACAGGGTTTCTGACTCGGCGACTGGCGACTGGCCGGCGAGCACGCGGTTCATCCAGGTGGAGACGCTGCGATGATTTACCTCGCGGCGGCCGCCGACATAGCGGGCCGCGCCGGGCCCGGCGGCAAAGTACTCGCCGCCCGACCAGTAGGTTTCGTTGTGGCGGCAGCGATGCCCGGGCCGCGCGAAGTTGGAAACTTCGTAGTGTTCAAAGCCGGCGGCGCCGAGACGATCGATGGCGTAGGCGTACATGTCGCGCCAGGTTTCGTCGTCGGTTTCGATCAGTTCGCCCCGTTGGCGTCGGCTCCAATAGCGCGTGCCGCGCTCGAAGGTGAGCCCATAGGTGGAGATGTGATGGGGCGCCAGTTCCACGGCCTGCGCGATATCGCGCTGCCAGGCAGCAAGGGATTCGCTCGGCGCGGCAAAGATGAGGTCGAGCGCGACGGAGGCAAAACGCTCGTGGGCCAATTGCATGGCGCGGCGGATGTCGGGACCGGAGTGATCGCGCTCCAACAGTCGCAACTTGGCGGCGTCGAAAGATTGCGCGCCAAGGCTCAGTCGGGTGACTCCGTGTTCGGCCAGCAGGGCGACGCGCTGGGGGGTGATGTCGCATGGGTTGGCCTCGACGCTGAACTCGCCCGCGGGCGCCAAGGGAAACCAGCGCTGCGCCAGTTGCAGAAGCCGAGCCAACTGGGCCGGCGGCAGATGGGTGGGCGTGCCACCGCCAAAGAAGAGGGTTTCGACCAGTTGGGCACGTTCCAGGCGACTCAGTTCTTGTTCTAGCGCGGCGAGATAGCGGTCGATCCAGCCGTCGCGGCCGGCGACGAGCGTGAAGTTGCAATAGCCGCAGCGATGCCGACAGAAGGGCACATGGATGTAGGCGGCGCGCGGCGGAGGCAAGGGTTGAGGTTCGCTCATGGCGCGGCTCGGCAGCGACAGCGAGCTAGACTCATCGCCATTCACGCGGGAGCCAGCAGGAGCCGGCGCGCGTTGTCGCGGAAGATTTTGGCTGCGACATCGGCAGGGAGTTCGATCTGGCGAAACAATTCCAGTTGCGGAACGTCTTGGCCCGGAGATAAAAAATCGGTGCCGAACATCAGTCGATCGGCGCGGCGGATGAGGAACTCGCGTCCAAAGTCGAGGTCGCGACTGATGGCGCCGGCGCCACTGCCGGCGGAAAGGTCGCCATAGAGATTGGGATAGTGATCCATGAGGCGGTCAATCGCCCCGCCAGGGGCTACGGCGCCGCGGGGGTAGCCCGCTAGATCGGCGGCCGAGACGCCACCGCCGATGGAGGCCCACCAGCCCGGCCCGTGCCCCATGAGGATGGTTTGCGGGCATTGTTTGAGCACGCGCTCCAGGCCGGGGAGCCCTGGCTGGTCTGTGTTGCGCTGCTCGTCGAGATGGAACAGCACGGGGAGCCCGACTTCGCCGCAGGCCGCGAAGACCTGCAAATTGCGCGGGTCGTCGATGGGGATGCCGGGCTTGTGCTCGCCGAAGCCGCGTGCGCCGGCGTCTTGGTATTTTTTGAGCATGGCGACCAGGCCCTGCTTGCCGCCAGAAAATGAGGCGCGCGGATCGACCGCGCAGAAGGGAATCAGGCGGTCGCGGTAGGGCTTGGTCTGCGCCAGGACAAAGTCGGACGTGAGCGGAAAGCTGCTAGCCTCGGGCGAAACCAAGGGGAGCACCACTGCCTGCGCGATGTCGGACGCGTCCATCCAGCGAAGCAGTTCTTCGGCCGAGAGGGGCTGCGTGCTGTTCCACGTTTGCCCGAGGTGGGTGTGGACGTCGACATAGCGGCCAGCCGGCGCCGAATCTTGATCGGCGCGAATCCGTGGCGATGCGCCCATGGCAGCGCCGGCGGCAAGCACGCCTTTTTGGAACGCGCGGCGCGTGAGCAAAAACTGGTTGGCCATCGTGATGGGCGGTGTTAGAGCCAGAGATGCAAGCGGCCGTCGATCAGGTCGGGGAGGCCTTTTTCTATCCAGGAGCGAATCTCCCGTTGATGATACCGCGTGCTGAAGTGCGACGCGATGATCAGCTCGTTGCGAAAGCGATCGCGACGTTCGACGAAGTCGTGCAGGTGCATGTGGCCGAACTTGTGAATCTTTTCCTTGCGATGTCCCGGTGCGACGAAGGTGAGTTCCGTGATCAACACCTCGGCCTCGAACATGGCGGGATTATTGTCGAGCCCTTCGGGCGCGCTATCGCCGATATAGGCTAAGCGCGGCATGCGAGTTTCGCCGGTGACTTCGACGCCGGAAAATTTCAAATCGCGAATCTGCTCGCCCGCCAGACCGTGAAACTCGGGCTTGAGCTTGTGGCGGCGCTCCCAAACAATGAAACCGAGCGAAGGGACGGTGTGTTTGGTGGGGACGACGGTAACGACCAGCTCGCGGCTGAGATCGATCTCGTCGCCGGGCTTGGTGGGGACCAGATTGCACGGCAACCGTCCGCGATCGAGCCGAGTGAAATGCTTTAAGATGCGCTGAACGCTGTCGATGGCGTGCTCTGGCAGATAGATGGTGGGGGGCTCCATCTTCATCATGCGGCGGCGAGCGACATAAACCGGCAGCGCGGCGAGATGGTCGAGGTGCGTGTGGGAGACGAACCAGTTTTCTGTGCCCATGAACGACCAGGGCTGGGCGCCAAGATCGAAACCGAGCTTGAACTCTGGCACGCGCCAGTAGGTTTGCACCGCGGCGCGCGAGTAGCCTTCGATCGTCAGGCCCTTGTGCGTAATCGTTTTGACGGGCGCGTTATGGACCATGGACCTGGCACGGGGAGGAAGTGGGAAACCAACCAGTGTAGAGAAGCTGTGTTTCTGGACAACCGCCGCGAGACAAAGTTCGGCGCCGCGCGAGTTGAATCGAGCGCTAAGGCATGGTGAACTAGCTCTTTTCGGGCCAAGCAATTTGGCCCGCCACTGTCCTGGGGAACTTTGCTCATGCCGCAAGACTTGCTGCCGCGACGGACCGTTTTGAAGGGCTCGGTATTGACGGCTGGCCTGGCGCTGGCGAACCCCTGGCCGGCTCGCGCGCGGGCCGGGAGCGGCGAGTTTGCTTTGGCGCCATTTGTGGCGGACGTGACCATTCCGATCGGGCATCCGTGCATGGGGGGAGGCATCCAGGCCGCGGCGCGCGTTGACGACCCGTTGAGCGCCTGCGGCGTAGTGCTGCTGGGGGGCAGGCAGCCAGTGGTGCTGGTGGCCGTGGACTGGTGCGAGATTCGGAACGAGGCGTTTGACCGCTGGCGCGAAGCGCTGGCCGAAGCGGCGCAGACATCGCCCGATTGTGTGCTGGTCAGTTCGGTGCATCAGCACGATGCGCCGGTGGCCGACCTGGCTGCGCAGCGCTTGTTGGAGGCGTCGGGCGCGGGAGCGAGCGTGTGCGACCTGTCGTTTCATGAGCGGGCCGTGCAAGCGACTCGCCGGGCGCTGAGTGAAGCGCTTAAAGCGCCCAGGCGCGTGACGCATCTGGGCGTCGGCCAGGCGGAGGTTCGAGACGTGGCCTCGAATCGCCGCTATCACTTGCCCGACGGTTCGCTGCGGTTCGATCGCACCAGCGCTTGCCGCGATGCGGTGGCGCGGAACGCGGAACTAGGAACGATAGATCCGTGGTTAAAGACGATCAGCTTTTGGGATGGCGACGCGCCGGTGGCGGCGATCAGCGCGTACGCCACGCACCCGATGAGCTACTACGGACAGGGGGGCATCTCTTGCGACTTTGTGGGGCTGGCGCGCAATCGGCGACAAAGCGAAACGGGCGTGCATCAGATTTATCTATCGGGCGCGAGTGGCAACGTGACCGCTGGGCGACACAACGACGGAGCACCGGAAAATAGGGCCGTATTGACCGGGCGGATGCATGCGGCGATGAGCAAGGCCTGGGATACGACGCAGCGGCAACCATTGGAGCAGATTGAATTGTCGCACACGCCGCTGCGGCTAGAGCCGCGCGACACGGCCGGCTTTACGGTGGAGGACCTGCAGCGGCGACTCAAGGAGGGGCCGCGCCCGTTTGATCGCTGTCTGGCCGCGATGGGTTTGGCATGGCGTGCCCGCGCCGATGCGGGGCATACGCTTGATATGCCGGTGCTCGATTTGGGGGGCGCGCGGCTGGTGCTGCTGCCGGGAGAGTCGTACGTGGAGTATCAACTCAAGGCACAGTCGCTAGCGCCCGACGCGTTTGTCGTGAGCGCGGGCTACGGCGAATGCGCCACGGGCTATGTGCCGATCGAGCGCGCCTGGCAGGAAGGAGACGGCAACCTGGGGGATTGGTGCTGGGTGGCACAGGGAAGCGAAGCGGCGATGAACGCGGCGCTGGCGAAGGCGCTATCGGCGTGAGAATGGCGACGGATAACGGTTCACTTAGTTTTGGACGTGGCCTGCGCGGCCGCGGCGCCTGTCGCGGGCATAGGTTGCGGAGGGGTTACGGCGGGCGGCGCCGTGGCTGGCGGCGGCCCGCCGCGACGAGCCTGATCTAGCTCCAACTCGGCGCGATTCACTTCCGCCGGATCGAGGTATTGGCCAATCAGTTCGCGGGCCTGCGAGAACATGCGCTCGATCTTGCGCTGGACCGAGGGATCGTCGGAGCGCGCCTTTTGCTGACGCTGGTCGAGCGCCAACAGGAACTGTTGTTGACTGTCGAGGCGGCGCAACTGGTCCATGAGCTTGTCGGCCTCGTCGAGTTCGCCTTGGTCGATTCGCAGTTTGAGTCGAGCCAACATCACTTGCCGCCGCACGACGGCGTCGACCAGTCGTTCTTGCAGCCCGAGAATGAAGCCTTCGGCGCGGAGTCGTGGATCGTCGTCGGCGAGGCACGCCGTGACGCTTGGCAACACGCCGGGGGCCACCGGCAGGCGGGCCAGGACTTCGTTGCCATGCTTGACCAGCAGCAAGCGGAGCGGATCGGGGCCGGGTGGGATTTCGAGCGAGCCGGATCGATTGGTGTAGCCCATGAGCGTGGTTTCTGGCTGGCCGGGGCGCAGCGCGTAGATTTCGTAGCCATAGAGTGGCTTGGCATCCGCGCTGCGCGCGGCGAGAACCAGCCGCGTCGATCCGCTGACATTGCCAACAGCCAGGGCCCAGAGTTGCACGCGTCCGCGGCGCTTGCCGGCCAGCGGGCTGCGCAGACCGGTATAAACGCGGGCGGGGCCTTTGCCGTCTTGGAGCGACTCGACGATCAGGTAGGTCCAATCAATGAGTTGTGTCTTGCGAGTGGCGCCGTCGCGGTCGACGACGCGAATGATGGGGCGGGCGAGCAGACCGGGCTGGACGAAGGCCAGCGATGGATCGCGCGGTGGCAACGCGCCGGCGCGCCAGCGAAGTTGCGCCAAGTCCTGCTCAGTCGATTCGACCCCGGCAAGCGGACGAAAAACGGCCAGCAGCGATTGAAAGGCGACTTCGCCCAGGGCGCGCTCATCCGGTGTACTCTGCTGGAGCACAGCGCTCCACGATTCGGTCGGCACATCCAGCTCGCGAACGCTCCAGCGCCAATCGCCGGCGGCGCCGGCCAGTGTGGCGAGCAGCAATTTGTCTGGCTCGCGCCAACCGGCGGGAAGCGCGTCGATTTGCACAGCAGCCAAGTCTTGGAGCATGGCGGTACGCAAGGGCTCGGCGGCAGATGTTATTTCGAGCGACCAACGGGCGCCGATGTAGGCTTCGACCTGTTCGGTGACGCGGCGGGATAAGGTTTCGCTGGCGCGGGCCGGGGCATCGCCGGCCTCAACGGCGACGAGCAGGCGGACGCGATAGGGATCGAACTCGATCAACGACTGGGCGCGCAGCGGAGCAGCCGTGCTGGCGAAGGCGAGCAGCGCCAGCGCGCGAATCCAAGTTATGCCTGCGGCGGCGCGCATCGTTAATCGGCTTCTGGGAGATCGACCTGAGTTTGCCAGGCGGTAATGTTTTGGTACAGCGACGCGGGGCGCTCGCCGATGCCGGAGATCGTGCGGCGATAGACGAAGAATTCAGGCAATTGGTAGAGGGAAATCAGCGACACCTCGGTGGCGACGGCTTCGTGAATTTCGAACAGCGCCTCGCGCGCCGCGCGCCAATCGGTGGCCAGGGCAAGGCGCCCGAGCGCCGCGCGCAGGTAGGGGCTCGAAGGGGGCATCAGGGCGTCGTCGCCAAAAAGTCGAAAGACGTCGACCAGCGGCTCCTCCATTTGCAGCTCGACGTAGAGCAGGTCGTAGTCGTCATTTGGGGGCGCTGACTGGCCGGCGGGAAGCTCGATCAATTCGATCGGGATCTTCACGAGCGCGAGTTGACGCTGGATCGTGCGGCACGCGAGGCGCGCCACCTCGTCGCCGGGGTGGACCAGTTTGAGCGGGGGGCACTTTGGTTCGTTCTTCGTGTCGGCGGTTGGGGGAGCGTCAGGTGGCGCCGAGTCGGCAGGGGGCTCCGCCGGCGCGGCGGGATTTGATTCAACTGGCGTGGACTCGACCGGTTTTGTCTCGTCGGTTTTTGTCTCTTCTGGTGTTGGCCCAGCTTTTTCGAGCTTCTTTTGGTTTTCGGCCACTTCCAACAGGGCGACCGAGGCCAGCATCATCGACACGCGGGGCTCGTAGGCGCGCGGCTCAATGGCGTTGTCGTGGGCGTAGCCAGTGGGCAGGGGGCCGGTGGCGACGACGGCATCTTCCAGTTCCTTGCCGCGCAATAGCTGCACGTTGAGGATCGACTCGCGATGAATTCCGAAGGCGAGGGCGCGGCGAAAGGCGCGGTTGGCGAGCAGCGGCTTGTTGAGATTGGGGGCTAGACAATGGATGGTTGGGGCCGCATAGCGCTGGACGGTGACGCCTGGGATGGCGCGAGCCGATTCGAGTTCCCAAGGGGGTAGGCGATCGATGGCGGCGATTTCGTGTCGCTCCAAGGCGCGCAGCGCGTCGTGCGCGCGGTCGAATCGCCGCTCGGAGACTTCACGCGGCGACTGCGCCGCGCGTGGCAATTGGGCCGCAGCTAGATAATCGACTTGCTGGTCGCTGGCGGGTCCCAGGGTGAAGGGGCCCAGCAGCGCGGCGGGTTGCACGTCGGTGGGGGGCAGCAGCGGCGCGCGAAACAGAGACTCAGGATGGGGATGCGCCTGGCGCAGGCGAATATGAACAGTTTGCGCGTCGGGCGTATCGACACGTTCGACTAGTTCTCGCCAAGGGGCGGTTGCGTCGGAGCCAGCGGTCTTGAGCAAAGTGCGGGCGATGTCGGCGCTAGTCACCGGCGCGGCGGAGGGCCAATGAATGTCGCCGCGCAAGAGGAAGCTGACGCGCAGGCCGAGGTCGCCTTTTTCGACGGCGCCGAACGGGCTGACGTACACGCCTCCTTCGGCGCCAGGGCCGGTGTACTCGGTTAGCTCGTATTGCAGCAAGCGGCGAGCGCGACGGGCCGGCCAATTGTCGAGCCGGTCGCGCGGAGCGACGAGCGGACCGGTGACGCCGACCACCAGCACCGGATATCTGCTGTGTAGTTCGGTAAGCAATTCGCGTGCTTCGTTTAAGGCCGGCCAGATGGCCAGCGCCGCGCGGGCCTGATCGTGCGCCGCGCGCAGTTGGCCGACGGCAAGCTGCTGCCGCGCCGTGGCTAGCCGCTCCCCAGCGCGTGCGGTGAGCTTTTGCCGCAAGCGGGCAACGGCGGGTTCGCGCGGATACGCTTTTTCCAGTTGCTCGACCAATAGGTGAGCCGAGGCGTGATCGCCTTGCTCCAGACGGGCATCGATCAGCTTTTCGGTGACAAGCGCGATTGCCCGATCGAGATTAGGGAACTTGGGATTGCGCTGGTGAAGTTGGCGCAAAAGGACCAGCACGTAGTCGAACTGTCCGCGCCGTTGCCAGGCCTGGGCGTCTTGGTACAGGTATCGTTGCATCGCCTCTTCGAGGCCGGGCATGTTGGGATAATTGCGTTCGAGATAGTCGAAATAATCGTACGCGCCGTCGATGTCTCCCGAAGAAGACAAACGCACGGCCTCGGCGAGGATCATCTGCTCAAAGAACTGCACCTGCTGAATGTCGCGCCAGAGGACCTCGTAGTCCTCGCCGGGACGATCGATGAGGCACACGCGCAGCTTGTCGCTGGGCTTGGGCTTTTGCGGAACTTGGCGCTGGGGCAGGCTGGCGGGCTCGGTCTGGATGACCGAACCATCTTTGAGGGTGATCTGATCGTGCGGCGTTTGCTCGAACAGTCGCTGCGGCGCTTCCGCGGGTTGCCCCTGTGCCCTAGTCAGGAGGAAGACCACAAGCGCCATCGCCATGCACAGCGCAGGTGGCCATGTGCCGAATGGAAGCGAGCGCGGGTTGTACGTTGATGTTGCGTTCATTGCGAGGCGCTGGCGGCGGCCGGTTCGGCTGCGGTTGAGGCTGGCGGGAGATCGGTCTCCCAATAGACGTCGCCCGATTGCAGGGCCATTGCCGAAAGGGTGATGGCCTGGCTGCCCGCCTTGCGGCGCAAGTGGAACACCACTTCGTTTTGGGCGGTCATGGGCTCGAGGAAGGAGTCGCCTTGATTGCGGACCGCCATCGACACAAGTCGCCCGGCGGCGAGTTGAATATCGTAGCCAGTGAGTTGGTCGCCGCCCGACCACAAGCGACCTGGCCGCGCCACAAAGACGCGCGAGCGTCGTTGGCCATCGGTGGCTGGGGCGAGCACCGGAGGCCCGAGCGGTTGTGGCTGGTCGGGGTTGGCGACTTCGAAGGCGTACACGGCGCCGCGGTCGGTGACGACGAAGAGTTGTCGGCCGACTAACTGTGGCATCGTCTGGACATGTCCGTTGAGCGGTACCTGGGCGATTTCTTTGATTTCCAAACCTTGATCGTTGGTCAGCAGGACGCGAAGGCGCGAGCGGTCGGCCAGATGATTTTCGGCAACGAAGAGATAGCGACTGACGACCAGGGGGGGCACGACGATGGTGCCGGGATCATGCCCAAGATAGAACACCTCGTCGCAGGTGGCGGCTGCGGTTGACAGGGCAAACAGGCTGGCATGCCCGCCGATCTGATAGAGTCTGCCGCTGGTGGCATCGATGGCTGGCCCGACGCCGAGTGTCTGAGGGAGCGTAAAGACGACGGTGCGCTCGCCCGATTCCAGATCGAAGCCGGCGAGCCGCCCATCGGCGGTGGCCGCCCAGGCGTGCTTGCCGCCGATAAGCGGTGGGGCGACCGCTGTCGCTACCAGGGGACCGCGCCAGCGAAGCTGACCATCACGCGGGGCGACGCGCCAGAGTTCGTGGCGATTGGCGTCGATCAACAGGGCGTCGGCATCGGCCTGCGACGACACACTCACGGGGGCGAAGGCGCCATCGGCGCCAACACCGCGCTGCCAGAGTATGCTGCCGGTGGTGGCATCGACGCCAATCGCATGGCCGGCGGCGAAGGCGTATACCACTTGCCCCTCGACACCGGGGGCTGTCTTGCCAGTGGAATTTGCTGGCGGACTGATGATCGCGGCGGCGGGTTCGGTGGTTTCGGCGGCGCGCGGCGCGCGATCGATCTGCACGGCGCTTTGCTCCGCCTTGGCGACTTTGAGGACCGCTTGTCGCAGCGTGGGGTCGTCGGCCAGGTCGGGATAGTCGCGCAATAACTGTTTGCGCTGCGCGTAACCGGCAGCGGTGTCGCCTTGGGCAGTGGCGGCCTTCACGGCTGCGACGGCCTTGGTCAGAGCGGCGCCGCGGGCCACGTCGCGGGTGGTCAGTTCCAGCGAGTGTTCGATTTCCTTGACGCGCTGCGCGGGACGAAACTCGGGGGGGACATGCTGATCGAGGAGTTGCAAGGCTTCTTGAGCGCCGGCAACAAGCTGAGGATCTTTTTGGCGCTGCGCCTGGTCGGCCAGTCCCTTGGCCAGATGGGACAAGATAGAACCGAGTTCATCCTTGGCGTTGGCAACGGCCGGTTCGCTGGCGATTTGGTTGAGGCGAGCTTTGGTAGTGGCCAGCGATTTCGACCAGTCGCCCGTCTCGGCGCCGGCGCGGCGCATCTCGGCGAGCGCGGCGTACACTTTGGCGCGCGAGGCTTCTGGATGGCGCGAGTTGCCTTCCAAAAACTGCTTGTAGATATCGATCGCCTGCGTGAAAGAGCCCGCCTTGTAGGCGTCGTCGGCGGCCTTGAGCAGGTTGTCGCCGCTGCGTCGCCAATTGGTCCAGGTAAGCGCGACCGCGGCCACGATGAGCAACAAGAGGGCGCCGCCGCCGACCAGCAGCAACGGGGAGTCCCATGCATTGCGTTTGCGCAGCGGACGCAACGTGCGCGGCTCGCGCAGGGGCGCAGCCTGCTTGCGGCGCGGCTGGGCGAACAGTTCCTCCACCGGATCGGCGGCGTCGGTCGCAAGCAGCGCGTCGTCGTCGATTGGTTCTACAATGCGCAGGGGCGCGGCTGGTTTGCCGATGGGCGCGGTGGGGAGCGGAGGCAGTTGCGGCTTGGGCGCGTCCGGCTTAGGGGGTTCCCAAGCGACGGGCGCCGGATCTCCATCGAGTGGCGCCAGTTCCAGCACGTCGCCGGTCAGCGTGGGGCGCGGCTTGGAGGGCTTTTCCTCACGCGCCGGAGATATGGAGCAATCGCGAAAGAACTCGGCCAAGCTGGTATCGGCGTCGGGTTCAATGGCCGAGGCGGCCATGCCGCCCGGTTCGCCAAGTGGCTGGCTAAACAGCTCCAGCGACTGCTGATCGCCGTTGGTAGACGCGGCGAACGGTGTGAGGGCGGCTACCAGATCGGCGGGGGTTTGAAAGCGAGTTGCCGGATCGCGGGCGAGCATTTTGGCGACGAGGGCTTCTAGCTCGGCGGGGGCATCGGCGCGCAGCGAACGCAGCAAGGGCGCATCGTGGCTGCTGCGGGCCATCAGCTTTTCCATCGTGTTGTCGCCGCTGTAGGGCAACCTGCCGGTAAGCAGTTTGAACAGGGCGCAGCCCAGGCTGAAGATGTCGGCGCGGATGTCGGCGGTCTTGAAGCTTTGGGCCGCCTCGGGGGCGATGTAATCGGGGGTGCCGATGGTTTGTCCGAGCCGCGTGAGGCCCCCTTCCTCGTGCGATTCGCTGATAAAGCGGGCCAGTCCGAGGTCAAGAATTTTAAGCACGGGGCGGCTGGTTTCGGCGTTCCAGGAAATGAGCAGATTGACGGGCTTGATGTCGCGATGCACCAAGCCTTGTCGATGGGCATAGGAGAGCCCCTGGGCCGCCTGCATTGCGCATTCGCAGGCCGCGGCGATGGGGAACGGACCAATCGCGCGCAGCCAGGTGTTGAGGTCTTTGCCGTCGACGAACTCCATGACGAGAAAGTGCGTATTGCCGACGGCATCGGCGTCGAAGGCGGTGATGATATTGGGATGGTTGAGCGCGGCGGCCGTTTTGACTTCGCGATTGAAGCGAGCGACGGCGTGCGGGTTGTCGAGCAAGGCGCGCGACATGACTTTTAGCGCGACGATGCGATCCATGACCGCATGCCGCGCCTTGAAGACGACGCCCATGCCGCCTTGGCCGATGCGATCGAGGAGTTTGTAGCGACCCAGGTAGAAGGCGCGCCGCCCGGCCAGCAACTGGTTGGCCTGCCAGAGCGAGAGATGATCGCGGTCGATGAGATACTTGGCAATGGTGCGGGGATCGACCTTGCCGCCCGCATCGTCGACGCGCTTGCGCAGCTTGGCGAGCAGCTCGGGGGTGATGAGACTGCTGTCGGCGAGGGCGTAGAGTAGGTCGTCGGCAGTGAGCATGCGCGGCGCTTGGTTGGAGAGTTGGCTTTGGGTTAGAGCGGCGTTTGATCGAGCACGTAGTATTCGTAGCCGTCGGCGGCTTTGCGCACGGCGAAACGGGTGCGGCGGATTTGCCCCGGCTTTCTGCCGGCGAAGGCCACTTCGAGCTGGGCGAGACGTTGTTCGATTTCTGGCGAATAGAACTGCACGATCAGCTTGCCATCGGCCTGGACGCCGGCTTTGGAAAGCAAGCGGCGGTCGGCCTGTTTGAGGTTGCCTTGCCGCCACGACATGTAGAGACGTTTTTCCTGGTCGCCCGCGCCAGTGCGCCGCGAGGGGGCGGGGGCCGAGAGATTCGACAGGTAGGTCACTTCCTCACCGCCGACCGCCGCCAACTCGATCTTGAAGTAGTCCAATTGGCGAGCGTATTCTTCCATGGTGCCTCCCGACGCATAGTAAATTTCCCAGCGTTTGTAACGCGGAATGCCGGGGGGGCCGTCGCCGAAACCGTAGGCGACGCGGCGTCCGTCGCCTTGCAGTTTGCCGCCACCGCTTTTGACGGCCGGCGCGTCTTGCGTGACGAGTTGATCGATTTCGCTGAGCTGCGACGAGATGACGGTCGAGACTTTGCTGAGAGTGTCTTCGACCTGCGTCAGTTGCAAGTCGGTCTGTTGACCGATCTGCTCGGCATCGGGTTCGTCAAGCTCCATGCTGTCTCCTACCACGCCGTCGGGTCGACCGCCGCCGACATCTTCTATGACCACGGGAAGCGTGACCGGGATGGTGAGGACGCGGTTGCTGAGCCAGACCATCAAGAGCGCGCCGACGATCACGCCCAGCAGCATAAGCAGCGCCACCAGCAGGCTGACGACGTTATCGAAGGGGGTGGCGCGCAGCCCTTCGGACTTGGTGATCCGCGGGGGAGGGGGGGGCGTTTTTTCGGCGACTGTTGCCATGCGCGGGTCCGGCTCGCTCGTCAGCGCTCCAAGTCGGTGAGGGAGGCATCGGGGCGGATGGCGAGATACCAGTTTTTCCAGTACTCGATGGCGACCTTGCGGCCCGTCTCGTCGGCAATGACCGTGCCGGTCGAACCCGGCCGTTGGCGGCTGATGTAGCGAAGCGCCTCGAGCGCGGCGGTGACCACCTGGGTATCGGGATCGGTGAGGGCGAAGATCAGGGTGGGCACGTTATCCAGGTTGCGCGTGCGACCAAGCGCGGTGACCGCGGCCATGCGAGCCTCGGGCGAATCGGCGCCGGCGAGCTTGCGCAACTGGACCGCGTGTTGGTTGAGCACCGATTCGTCGGCGGCGGTGGCCAAGGCGTACAGCCCTTCGGCCGCCTTCACGCTCTCGGGGTTGCTGGCGTCCTCGACGAGCGACAGCAACTGCGCGGCGGGGACGTTCAGCGGGGAGGCGACGATGTCGCCGCCGCGCATCCGCAGCGCGCCATCGGTTTTTGGAACTCCGCGACCAGCCACCATCGAACCGCCCCCTAACAGGCCCGCATCGACCAGGGTTTTCTTGGTCGAGCGGACCAAGAACAGCACGCTGAACGCGGTGTCGACCTGCGCGCCCGATCCGCTGGCCCAACTGCCTGTGCCCGACTGCGATTTGAGGAGCGCTTGCGCGATGCCATCGAACCAATCGCGTGATTCAGGCTGGCCGCCGAACGCCTCGCGAAAGCTCTCGTAGCGTTCGAAGCTATACATGAAGTAGTGCAAGTACTGCGATGTGGTGGGCGCGAGTTCCCAATGATCGTTGAACCAATTGGCGCCGAGCGCTTGCGCTTCGTCGATGCGCTGGGGATCGACCTTGTCGCTGAGCCGGCCGGTCTTGCGCCGCTTCGCGCCACCGACGGGCTTGAGGGCGGCGGAGAGATTTTCGGTAGGACCCGTGGCGAGGTTGAGTCCGAGATAATCGCCGCAAAGGTAGAGGCTGGAGAGGCCGCCGGCGGTGAGGCTATGTCGGACCTCGTTCTGCGTGGTCCGCTCGAAGGTGCCGGGGTCGTTGCCTTGATAGCCGAAGCCGCCGCTGGGATCTTGTGTGCGCAAAAGCCAATTGGCGACATTCTCCCATGCGGCAAGGGGCGTATCGAAACCGGCGCGCGCTGCCTCCCAGAGGCCGAGGACGGCGTATTGCGTCATCGAGGTGTCGCCGGTTGGCAGATGGGTATATCCCCAGCCGCCGTGCCCCTTTTGGCGAGCCGCCAGTTCGTCGATCAGCGCCTTTATTTGAGGAGTGTGCGATTGGGGATCGATATTGGCCAGAAAGATGAGCGCGATGCCGAGCGAGTAGATATCTTGTTGCTTGAGCACGCCGTCGCCGTTCACATGCTGTAGCACTTCGTCGAGCTGCGATTGAACGACCGGATGCTTGTGATCGCTGGTGGCTTTGTAGGCGGCGAGTCCCATGACCGCCATACCGCCGAGCCGCTGATCTTTTGCCGAGCCGAGGAACTTCAGCGCTTTTTCAACGGCCTTTTTGACCTCCGGGCTCTCGGGCGTGAGCTCGGCATAGGCGCGCGGGAGGAAGACGCTGGCCAAGAGGCCGAGCGCCAGCGCCGAAAGCGCCTGGCGCGCAGGGAACGAACGCACCCAGCACGGACGAATCACGACATACCTCTCCCTGGGGTTGCCCTGCCGCCCGAGCGCATGTGCGCAAGCGCTGTAAGTTGGCCCGAGCAAACCCTTTCAATCGATCGTAAAGGGGCGGTACGGGTGGGTCAACTCAGATGACCGATTGGGTCAAAGTGACGCTCATTTTTGTTTGCGAACCCAGGCCAGCATGCGCTGTACGCCTTGATGGGAGAGCAATTGTTCGGGGGTGGCGTACTGTTTGCCAAGTTGCTGCTCATTGGGAATAAGATCGTGGATTCCGCTGTGGCAAAGTCGGCAAAGCGGAATCCACCGATTTAGCTGCTCTCGACTGTAACGCCGTTGGAACCAGCCGCGGCGGTGGCAGGCGCGGGGAATCAGATGATGTCGCGTGAGCGGAACGTCGCGACCGCAGAGATGGCAACGTGGTTGGGACATTTGGGGCTTTGTCGGCAACGAGTACGACGATCGATCTGCGAACGGAAGCCGCTGCGGCATTTTTCTCCCTTCCCAAGAGTGCGGCAACTGGCTTGGGTCGGGAGAATCACGACAGTTGCCGCGAATTTGAGGATCGCGTACGGCAATTCGCGCGGCGCGGCGAAACCTGATGCTGGCTCGTTGCGTCTTTAGGGTTTTGGGCTTAAAGTGATAGCTTGCCACGGCTTAGACCAATTGAGTCGAGCCAGCGACCCGCCTTCCATCGGAACAGAACAACACGCGGGCTTTGACGATGCTAGCCAAGCGCGTCATCCCTTGCCTCGACGTGAATCGAGGCCGGGTGGTGAAAGGAACGAATTTCTTGAATCTTCGCGATGCCGGCGACCCGGTGGAGGTAGCCGCGCGCTATGAGGCAGAGGGCGCCGACGAACTGGTGTTTCTGGACATTACGGCCAGCCATGAGGGACGCGACATCATCTTGGATGTGGTACGCCGTACGGCGGAAGTCATCTTTATGCCGCTGACGGTGGGGGGGGGGATTCGCACGGTCGACGACATCCGCGCCCTATTGAACGCCGGCTGCGACAAGGTGTCGATCAACTCGGCGGCGCCGCAAAACCCGCAGTTCGTGCGCGAAGCGGCGCAGCGATTTGGCAGCCAGTGCATCGTGGTGAACATCGATCCCAAGCGCGTACAGCGTGACGGGCGCGAGTTTTGGGAAGTACATATCAACGGCGGCCGCAAAGGGACGGGGCTGGAAGCCGTGGCCTGGGCGCGCGAGGTGGAACGCCTGGGAGCGGGCGAGATTGTGCTTACCTCGATGGACGCCGACGGCACCAAACAGGGCTACGATCTGGAAATCACGGCGGCGGTGAGCCGAGCGGTTTCGATACCAGTGGTGGCGAGCGGCGGAGCGGGACGTCCCGAGCACCTGGCGGACGCGATCGCGCTGGGACACGCCGACGCGGCGCTGGCGGCGAGCATCTTTCACTTTGGCGAATACACGATTACTGAAACAAAACGTATCATGCGAGAGCGCGGCATCGCCGTCCGTTTGCCGGACGAGCGCGCGGCGTAACGACACAATCGGAACAGGACGTCATTTCGATGAGCCTTGGCAGCCGACATACGAGTCACCTGGATACTCAGGACTTCAGTCTCGACGACGAGATGGCGCGCTATGGCGGCCAAAAGCGCGAGCTGGAGATCGACAAGCTGTTTCGCACGGCGGTGAAGCTGAAGGGGAGCGACCTGCATCTGAAGGTGGGCAAGGCGCCTTATCTGCGCGTCAATGGCAGCTTGCGGCCGTTGAATCGCGAGCCGATCGACGACCAGGAAATGGTGCGACTGTGCTTTCCGATGATGGACGCGCGGAACCGCAAGATTTTTGAAGAGTCAGGAGGCGCCGACTTCGCGCATGTGGTGGAGGTGGATGGCGAGAACTGGCGCTTCCGCGTGAATTTGTTGCAACAGATGGGGCATGTGGGGCTGGTGGCGCGGCGCGTGAACAACTGGATTCCCGACTTCGACGGGCTGAACCTGCCGCCGGTGATGGAGGAGTTGTGCAAGTTCGATCAAGGGATGGTGCTCTTGGCAGGGGTGACCGGTTCCGGCAAGACGACCACCATCGCCTCGATGTTGAATTGGATCAATCACAACTACCGCAAGCACATTCTGACCCTCGAAGATCCGATTGAAGTGGTGTTTTCGGAGGACAAGTGCCTGATCAACCAGCGCGAAATTGGCGCGGACGTGAAGAACTTTGAGATCGGGATGAAGCACGCGGTGCGCGAAGATCCCGACGTGATGCTGGTGGGCGAAATGCGCGATCGCGAGACGTTCTTGACGGCGATTCACGCGGCGGAAACGGGACACTTGGTGTTCGGGACGATTCACGCCTCCAGCGCGCCGACCACAATTGGCCGCATCCTCGACTTGTTTCCACAGGACATGCACCCGGCGCTGCGCAGCGCGATGGCCTTCAACATGAAGGGGATCGTGGCGCAAAAGCTATTGCCGAGCATCAAGCCGGGGGTGGGGCGGGTGCCTACGGTGGAGATCATGACGTTCAACCCCACCGTGCGCAAGCTAGTGCTGGAGGGGAACGACGAGCGCCTGCCGGACGCGATTCGGATGTGCGTGAACGAAGGGATGCAGGACTTTACGATGAGCCTCAAATCGCTGGTGGAGGCGGACTTGATCGATCGCGCGACGGCGTTTGAAGTGGCGCCGAACGTCGATTCGCTCAAGATGGCGCTGAAAGGCATTTCGGTCGCGGCCCCTGGAATTCTGTGATGCGTTGGCTGCGATGGATGATGGCGCTGGTCGCCCTGTGGTGCGTGCTCGCTCCGGCGGCGGCATGGGCGCAGAACGCGCCGCCGTTTCCGTCCGCGTACGACGGCACGGTGTCGTCGATGCCGCGCGGCGCGGGGATGTATCTCAGTTGGATCAAGATTGCCGTGGTCTGGCTGGTGATGTTGTGGTGGGTGTCGACGACAAACTGGGTGAACATCGACTGCCAGCGACATCGGCTGAGTTATGTGCTGTGGAACCCACTGGTGGTGTTTCCGTTTTTCGTGGCGTTCATCGGCGCGTTTTATATTCCGTACTTCGCCGGCGGATTGGCGCTGTTGATTTTTGCGCAAATCACGCCGCTCTTGGCGTATGTGTTTTATCGCAACGCGCGAGTGGAGCCGCACCAGAAGGTGCTGACGTCGGACCACCTGCGATTCGTCGCGGCGGAACGCCTACGGCCGTTGGGCATCAAGATCAACGCCGAGCGCAAGCGGTCGGACCAGCTTGGCGCGCCGATCACGCTGGTGGCGCATGGCGGCGCGACGCCCGCCGACGACAACGCCCGTTATTTCAACGCGCGCAACGCGCCAGGATTTGGGCCGGCCAAGGAGCTGGTGTGGGACGCGATCAGCCGGCGGGCCGAGTCGATGATGCTGGACTTTACGGCGCAGGCGATGACGATCCGGATGTTGATCGACGGTGTGTGGCACAATGGCGACTCGCGCGATCGAGAATCGGGAGACGCGATGCTGGCGGTGATCAAGACGCTGGCGGCGCTCAATCCTCAGGAGCGGCGGGCGCGACAGCAGGGGAAGTTCATTGTGCAGCACGAGAAGTTGAAATACTCGTGCGCGGTGGTGAGCCAAGGAACGCAGACTGGCGAGCGCGTGCTGGCGCAGTTTGACGATGGGAGCGCGCGGTTCAAGAAGCTGCCCGACCTGGGCATGCGCGACAAGCTGGTGGAACAGGTGCGCGAGTTGCTGGCGCAGCCCAAGGGCATCTTGATCTTTTGCGCGCCGCCGCGGGGTGGGCTGTCGGCGCTGGTGACCGCGGCATTGGGCTCTTCGGATCGCTTCACGCGCAGCTTCATGGCGGTGGAGGAGTCGAGCAAGAAGGAGCAGACGACCGAGAACGTGCCAGTGCATGAGTACACCAGCGCGAAGGGGGAGACGCCACTCACCGTGTTGCCGAAGATCGCGCGGTTGTATCCGGACGTGCTGGTGGTGCGCGAGTTGGTGAATGGCGAGGTGGTCGACTTTTTGTGCGACCAGGTCGAGGAGAATCGACTGGTGATCGGCTCGGTGCGCGCGAAGGAGGCGAACGAGGCGCTACTGCGCGTGTTGATGCTCAAGGGCTCGAAGGAGAAGTTCGCGCAGGCGGCGATCGCCGTGGTCAATCAGCGGCTGATTCGCAAATTGTGCGAGACCTGCAAAGAAGGGTATCCGCCCCCCGCGCAGGTGCTACAGCAGTTGCGCATTCCGGCTGGCAAAGTGGAGATGTTCTATCGGCCGCCGCAACAGCCAGAGCAGGTATGTCCCGATTGCGGCGGTATCGGTTACCTGGGACGGACGGCGATTTTTGAGGTGTTGGTGCTGAACGACGCGATTCGCCAGGTGCTGGCGAAGACGCCCAAGCTCGATCTGCTGCGGCAAGAAAGCCGCAAACAAGGGATGCGCGGACTGCAAGAGGAAGGCATCTTGCTGGTCGCCCGGGGGGTGACCTCGCTGCAGGAGTTGATGCGGGTGTTGAAGGAGTAGGATCGAGTTTGAGAGTGACTGGCGAATTGAGAATTGCCTAGAACCGACGAGAGTCTCCCATGAGCATGCTATTTCCGCTTGTCCTGGTGGTCATGATGATCGGCATCTTCGCGTCGATGTTGCGCGAAGGATTGTGGAGCAGCTTGCTGACGCTTATGAACACGCTGTTGGCGGCGCTTTTGGCGACGAACTTTTTCGAGGCGCTGGCGACGCTGATGACCAAATATGTGCCGAGCGGCACCATGTTTTGGGATATTGTCGCGGTCTGGGGAATCTTCGCGTTGGCGTTTTTGGTGCTGCGGGCGGCGACCGATCAGTTGTCGAAGGTGCGGGTGCGCTTCAAACGGCCGATTGATCTGGCGGGGGGATACTTCTTCGCGATTTGGACCGCCTATGTGATGATCGCATTTACGACGATGACGTTGCACACGGCTCCGCTGGGACGCAACTTTATGTGGGGTGGTTTCAAGGCGGAGAACCCGATTTTCTTTGGGCTCAAGCCCGACCGGCAGTGGCTCGGTTTTGTGCAGCTTTTGTCGCAAGGCTCGTTGTCGCGGGTGGTGGACGAGAACAATCCCGAGGCGCATGTGTTTGATCCGAAGGGAATGTTCATACCGAATTACACGACCCGCCGAGACCAGTATGAGAAGGACGATTCTTTTACCGCGGTGCAATAGGCGCCGCGCGTCGCCGATGTCGTGTTTCGTTGCGGCGGGATCGATTAGTCTTTTTGGATTCGCATGACGCCACTGCCGCTTGCCGCCGACGAACCGCAACGATCGGGCGCCGATCGCGCGGCGCGCATGTCGCCCGGCGAGGGGGACGCGTATCGGGCGGTATGCGTGCCGGCGGTGGCCGCGCTTGCGCTGGGAGTGGCGTCGCTAGCGGCATGGGCGCATTTTCTATTGTGGATCGTGCCAGTCGCGGCGGTCGCCCTGGGGATCGTGGCGCTTGCGCAGATTCGGCGGTACGCGCCCAATCTGACAGGGCGCGGTTTGGCGCTGTTGGGGATCGGCCTGGCGATCATCAACGGCGTGGGGGCGGCGACGCAAACGCTGGCGCACCGTTACGTGGTCGACACTGAGGCGCGGCGGTTGTGCGACATGTGGATTGGCGACGTGCGCGGAGGCAACCTGCGGCGCGCGCATCAAATGACGCTGATTCCCATCGCGCGATTGGAACTCGACGAAGGGCTCGAAAGCGACTACGCCGAGTTGCCTAAGCTGCAGGAGCAATTTGCCGAGTTCGCGGGTGGAGCGATCGTGCAACGACTAAAAGAATTATCGCCGGACGCGCGAATCGAGTTCGGCGAGGTGAGCGATGTGAAGCGGAGCAGCAAGTTCGAGCGCTTGGAAGTGCTGTACGACGTAATTGACCCGCGGGCGAAGGAAGAGAAGCAACGCTTTCGCATCAAATTTATCATGCATCGCATCAGCGAGCCGGGGACGGAGATCGCCTGGCGGCTCATTCCGGCAAATGTGGTGGAAAACGAGCCAAATTAGGAAGTAAATGCCGCGAATTTGAGCTGCCTGGCTTGCCACACCGCGCTTGCCACGTGAATTTGGCATTTTTCTTGAATCCGGCGCCGCCAGTCGCGAAAATCCTAAGTGCCGCGAAAGCCGTAAGTCTTTCGTAGGCCCAGGCTCTCATTGCCGCGCTGAGCCTTGTTGCCACGATGATTAAATGATCCCGCCTCGTTGCGGCAAGAGTATCCCTCGGCGAGCGAAAACTGGCATGAGAAGGCCGGATTCGGCTCGGTGAGCGGCTTGGCGGCCAGGATGGCCAACCATCGCCAGCCGGCCGGTTGGCGACGATCCTCGATCTGTTGGCAAGGCATGACTGGTTGCTATCACCCATCTTTGCGCCGCTCGATTGCGAAGGCGATCGTAGGGAGCGTGTTGCTTTGCGCCGCATGGACCTATTCGGCGCTCGCGGCCGAACCGCTGGCCGACAGCGCTGCGGCACGGGCCTATGCGGCGGCGGCGGCGCTACAGAACCGTCAACTCTATGAACTGGCCGCCGACGAATGGGGCCGGTTTTTGGAGAAGCACCCGCAGGACGCGCGGGCTGACTTGGCGCACTATTATCGCGGGGTGTGTCTGTTTCAAACGAAGCAGTATGAGCCAGCGGCCGGGGAGTTTCGGGCGGTGGTGGTTGGGCATCCCAAGTCGCAACAATTGGAGGCCGCGTATTATCAATTGGGACTAGCGCTGTATCGCCACGGCCAGGCGAACCATGCGGAAGCATACGTGCAGGCAGCCGAAGCGTTGGCGCTACTGGCGCAGAAGTTTCCGCAATCCAAGCGATTGCCCGCCGCGACGTTCTATCGGGGCGAGGCGCTTTATGGCGGCGGGGACAAGCCGGGCGCCATAGCGGAGTATGAGCGCTTCTTGAAATCGTATCCGCAGCACGAACTGGCGCCGGAGGCGCTCTATGCGTTGACTGTGTCGCAAGATGAGGTGGGGCAGGGCGCCTTGGCGGCGCAATCGGCGCGGCGATTTTTGGAAACTTACCCACAGCACCGTTTGGCCGCGGAGGTGCGGCTAAGATTGGCGCAGATATGGATTGCGGACGGCAAGGCGGTGGATGCCGAGGCGCTATTGGCCAAAGCGGCGGAGAGCGATTCGCCGCTAGCCGACTTGGCGCTGCTCAAGCAGGCCGAGTCGGTGGAATCGCGAGGCGATTGGCTCAAGGCGGCCGCGCTCTACGGCTCGTTGACCGGGCGGTTTACCAAGTCAAGGTACCGAGGAGTGGCGCAATTGGGCGCCGGGCGATCGCTGTACCGCGGAGGGGAGGCGGCCAAGGCGCGGAAGCACTTGGCGCCGCTGTTGGACGATCCGCCGCAGGCCGAGACGGCGGACGCCGCCCACTGGATGGCGCAGATCCTGCTGCAGGCCAAGCAACCAGCGGAGGCCGTGCTGTTAATCGACCGCGTTCTGCCGGGGGCGGGTCATTCTCTCGCCACAGGGCAGCTTGCGATCGATCGCGGTGACGCCTTGGCCGCTGTTGCTGAAAGGCGGCAAGAAGCGGTGGCGCAGTATTTGCAAATGGCGCGCGACTATCCGGAGCATCCGCTGGCGCCCCGGGCGCTCTATCTTGCGGCATTCACGGCGCATCAGATGGGAGATTTTGCGCGAGCCGTGGAGTTGGCGGCCGATGTCACCGGTCGATTTCCCCAGGATTCCTACGCGGCTGACGCCGGATTTGTTGCGGCGGAGAGCTTGCTGCAACTCGGCCGAAATGCAGAAGCGCGAGCGCGACTGGCGGCGCTGGTTCGCGATAATCCCAAGAACGCATCGGCGCCGCGCTGGGCGCTGCGCGAGGCGTGGGCGGCGTATCTCGACAAGCAGCCGCGCGAGGCGATTGAGCTGGTCAAATCTTGGAATGATCGCTGGGTCGACGCGGCGCAGCGGGCAGAGGCCCTTTATTTGGCCGGCATCGCGCACATCGAACTAAAGGAAACAGCAGAGGGAATCCAATCGCTGCGTGAGTCGTGGGACACGAACCGCGATTGGCGACAGGCCGATGAAGCGCTCATGGCGCTGGCGGAAGCCGAACAGAAATCGGGAGAGCTTGCCGTCGCGCGCAAAACTTTGGAAACGCTGATCGAGCGATTCGCGGAGAGCGCGCTTTTGGATCGCGCCTATCTCAAGTTGGGCGACGTGACGTTGGCGGTGGGGGACAACGCCGCGGCGCGAGCGGCCTATGAGCGGATTGTGCGCCAATGGCCGGATGGACCACAGACGCCGCTTGCGAGATTGGGATTGGGATGGACGCTTCTCAAGTTGGGCGATCACAGTCAATGTGTGACTACCGTTACGCTGCTGTTCGAGCCCGCAGCGGACGCAGCGCTGGCACGGCGGGCCCGTTACGTGCGCGCCGTCGCGAATTACGAGCTCAAGCAGTATCCGGCGGCGATTGGCGATTTGCAGTCGGTACTGGCGGCGATGCCCGAGGGGGGCGAGCGGAGCGACGCGCGCTATATGCTGGGGCTGTGCCAGTCGGCGCAAGGAGACGCGACCGGGGCGAGCGCGACTTTTGGCGCGCTGTTGGCCGATGATCCCAATTATGGGGCCGCCGATCGGGCGACCTATGAACTGGCGTGGGCGCGGCGCTCCGCGGGACAGGTCGCTGAATCGCAGCAGGCTTTCGCGACGCTGGCCGAGCGGTTTCCGCAGAGCCCCTTGGCAGGTGAGGCGCGCTTTCAGCAGGCGGAGATCGACTACGAAGCGCAGCGCTACGCCGAAGCGACAGGCGCGTATGCGAAGGCGCTTGAGCTGGCAGGCGAGGGAGAGTTGGGGGAGAAGTCGGCGCACAAGGCGGGTTGGGCCAACTTTCGGCTGGGAAAATTCGATGAAGCGCGCGAGGCTTTTGAGCGGCAACGCGCGACATGGCCCCAAGGCGCCTTGGCTGCCGACGCGAGTTTCATGTTGGGCGAAATCGCTTTCCAGCAAGAGCGCTGGGACGAGGCGCTTGCGGCGCTGGTGGCGGCGGAAGGGATGAGCGACCCGGAGTTTCGGGCCGCGGCGCTACTGCATGCGGCGCAGGCCGCCGCGCAATTGAAGGATTTTGCGCGAAGCGGCGAGTTGGCCGCCCGGTGCGCGAGCGAGTTTCCGAAATCGGCGCGTCTGCCGGACGCGATCTATGCACAAGGCTGGGCAGCGCAGAATCAGGACCAGAGCGATGCGGCGCTGGCGCTATACCAACAAGTGATTGACGCGACCGATGCGGAAATCGCGGCGCAGGCGCGTTTCATGATGGGTGAGATACAGTTCGCGCGAGGTCAGCACGCCGAAGCGGTGCGCGATTTTTTCAAGGTGGCCTATGGATACCGCCATGCCAAATGGCAGGCGGCGGCGCATTACGAAGCGGGGCGTTGCTTCGAGGTTCTGCAGAAGCAAGATCAGGCGCGCAAGTCGTATCAAGAGGTCGTCGACAAGTTTCCGCAGAGCGAACAGGCGGCGGCGGCCCGCGAGCGATTGTCGGCATTGGCGGCTGGTTAACACGGTGGAACAGAGAGATTCATGGCGATCATGAACCCATTACGCAGAGTGAGCGGAACAATCGTTTTGTTGTGCGCGCTATTAGGCGTTACACGCGCACAGGAGCCTGCCGCCGCAGGCGCCGAAACGCCGCCCGCCGACGCGGCACAGGCCGAAGCGCTGGCCAACGCGGCGCTGTCGGCTCCGGCCGACGCGGCGGCCCCGCCGGCGGCAAAGATCGTCCCTCAGGAGCGGCTGAACGCGCTCGATCTGTTCTTTGCGGGGGGCATTTTGATGTATCCGATCACGCTGGTGTCGATCGTGGTGCTGGCCTGCACCATCGAACGCGGGCTGGCGCGGCGGCGTCGCCGCGTGGCGCCGCGACGACTACTGAAGGAGCTGCGCGAGTTGACGCACGCGCCCGGAGGGCTCGATCCCAGGCTGGCGTATCGCATGTGCGAAGCGAAGCCGAATTCGGCCAGCCGCGTCGTGCGCGCGGCGCTGCTCAAGGTGGGGCATCCGTCGAGCGAGATACGCATGGCGGTGCAAGACACCCTGCAGCGCGAGGCGAATCGGCTTTATCGCGGCGTGCGACCCATCACACTGGCGATCACGGTGGCGCCGCTATTGGGCCTATTGGGCACGGTGCAAGGAATGATCATGGCGTTCTTCGTGACGTCGGTGAGCCCGGCCGGCGTGAATAAATCGCAGAGCCTGGCCGAGGGAATCTACACGGCGCTGGTGACGACCTTTGCGGGGCTGTGCGTGGCGATCCCGGCCGCGGTGATCGCCCACTGGTTTGAGGGGCGAATTCAGAATCTGCTGGGAGATGTCGAGGAGTTCGTTGATTCGCTGTTGCCCGAGCTAGAGCGATTTGAGGGGAAAGTGCGGGTTGGCAAGCGCGAGCCGCCAACGGCTGCGCACGCCGAGCCGCCACGCGTGGCGCCGGAAACAGTGGTTCCGCGGCGCCGGCGCGCGGCGACGCCGGAGTAGTCACGCGCCACGGAGATTGCCATGCCAGTTCGCATCCAAAAAGGGCGTGTGCTCGACGCGCTGAATCTGACGCCGTTGATCGACGTGGTGTTTTTGTTGTTGATATTCTTTTTGGTGGCGACGACCTTTCAGGAAGAAAGTTTGGTAATGGACGTCGTGCTGCCGGAGGCGAGCGAGGCGAAGCCGTTGATCTCGCGGCCACGTGAGTTGGTGGTGAACGTGGATCAGGTCGGGCGTTGGCACATGCACGGCCGCGAACTAGGAGAAGCCGAGCTATTGGCCGCGCTGCAACAGGCGGAGACCAACAATCCGGGACGGCAAACCGTGCTGATCCGAGCGGACAAGCGCTGCCGGTGGGAATATGTGGTGGGGGTGATGAATCTCTGCAATCGCGCGCAGATTCGCGACTATCGCGTAAGCACTGCGGCGAACACGGACACTACGACGACTCCATCGAAATGACGCGCCGCGCGAGGGAAATTGGCGACGACTACCTGGCGGTGTGGCCGCTTGCCGGCACAATCCTGGGGTTGGCCGGGCTGGCGGCGGGCATTGTGGTCGCGCGGAGCCGGTTCGACGATCCGCGTCTGCTGCATCACGGCGGAGTTCGACTGGCGGCGATTGGCGCAATCGTCGTCGTGCTGCTGATTGGTCTGGCGGCGCTGCGCGGACGGCTGTTGCTGCGGCTGCAATTGGCGCTCATGGCCAGCTTGTTGGCTCATCTGGCGCTGATGTTCTTTTTGCAGGAGCAGTATCTGGCGTTCACGTCGTGGGGGAACTTGCGACAGCCATTGGAGTGGACCGACGCGGCGGCTTTAACAGGTCGCCCGACAATGCCCGACTATCGGTTTGACGATGCTGGCGAGGTCGTGAGCGATTCGGCGCTGGCCGAGCCGGTGGAGGCCGCGATTGTCGAATTGCCATCGGCGCCATCGCGTGCGGAAAGCGCTGACGCCCTAACTGTGGTGGCGCCGCCGGAGTTGACGCCGCCGACGATTGAGGCGCAGCAAGCGTTGCCGCCCCCCGCGCCGCCTGAGCAGGCAGAGGTCGAGCCGATCGACTTTGCTCGGGCGGAATTGCCGGCGCGACAATTGGAAGCTCTGCCCGACGCAGAGGAGGCGCCGATCGAGGCGCCGACTGCCGACGAGCTTGCAAATCAGAAGGTTGTGGCGCCGCATGCGGAGGCTCAGTCGTTGGACGCGAGAACCGTGGCGCCCGCGCTGCCGTTAGCAACCAGCCCGATCGCTAGTGCCGAGTCGATGGAAGCGCATGGTAGCGCGGCTGCGGCCCCGGTCTTGATAGCGCCAGTAGTGAACGGCGCTGAGGGCTTAGCGACGCTTGGCGGCGCAGCGCGTACCTCCGCGGAGATACCGCGGGCGGAGATCGGCAAGGCCGCCGCCGAAACCGTGTTGTCGGTGGAAGCGCCCGA
>JAIBBY010000035.1 GCA_019694455.1 Pirellulales bacterium | reverse complement strand
CTGCGCGGGGGCGAAGGCCGAAGTCGGCTCGCGCGTAGTTCGGCATGTCCACGCCGAAGCGTGGACATGGCACGCGGCGAGGGAAGAAAAAATGCCCCCCTCACCGCGACCTGCGGTCGCTGCCTCTGGCGCCTACTGCGCTTCGCTGCGTGGGGGCGAGGCGGAAGAAGGGGGCCGCGCGGGGGAGTCTCGCACAATGCTTCCCACTGGCGGAGCCAGCGGCACACGGAGGGGAGGCACACTGCGGGATCAGGTGAGCAGTGGAGCAGGTGAGGCGGCCCGTGGGGCCGCATGTGGGGCCGCAGGGAGGGAAGAATCGAATCGCAACGAAAACATGAAATCAGGGGGGTGAACTCCGAAAACCCCCGTCCGACTACGAACGCGAATCGGGATTCTGTTTTTCAAAACGCTTGGCGCGTCACGGCTTGCGCCGTGGCGGCCGCGCGGGAGCGGCGGGAGGGTTTTCGGAGTTTTCGGAATGGAGAGGCGATTCGTGGCGCGTGGAGGAAGAGAACCGCAGAGACACGGAGGGGGAATAGTGGTTAGTGGCGAGTAGTTAGTGGTTAGGGAAGAAAGAAGAAAAAACGCGAGGGCGCGAGGAGGGAGGACGAAAGCAGAAAGCAAGACCCCCTCACCGCGGTCTGCGACCGCTGCCTCTGGCGCCTACTACGCTTCGCTGCGTGGGGGCGAGGCGGAAGAGAAGGAGAGAATGTGAGCAGGAGAGCGGGAGCTACTACTTGCTTGCGTCACACCATTACATCTTGGCGACTCTTTCTTTCTCTAATCGCTAGCCACGGCTCACCACTATTGCGGCAGGAATTCGTGCACGATGGTGGTTTCGCGCACCTGGCGGCTGTCGGGGTCGAAGGTGCGGATCTTGATCTGGACTGCCCGCAAGGGATGGGCGTACGGCGGCGGAGCCTCCTGTTCGCTGGGGTCGTCGACGCCGTTCACTCCATCATCGTCGAGGCCGTTGGTGCCCAAGTCAATTTTCATGTCGCCATGTTGATCGATGCCGTCCTGCTCGTAGTGCGTCGACCAGGTGTCATAAACCGAAACGGAGGGCCATTGGGCGGTGAAACCAGCCGCGATGCCAGACAACTGATTCGGCCCATTCATAAAATGCGGCAACGGCGCGGTCGCGATATTGTACGGCGCCGCGGCGGGATCGAATTCATACGTCACACCTGGCGCGGGATTGTGGCCCGCGATTTGGCCGTCGGGACTTCCGGACGACGATTCCAACTCGCGCATGCCGAACAGATCGACAAAGGCGCCAAAGCCGACAATGGTTGGGTTGCTGGAAAATTGCTGCAAATAGACCGCGTCGCCCGGTAGGTAGACCGAAGTACCTTTGGAAAGTTGCGGCGCGCCGGGATCCCACAGCTTGACGTCGAAGCTGAGGACGTTGGTCAAGATCACATCCTCGGCGCTGCGTATCGCGGTGGCCTGGTAGGCCCTGAGCATGCCCGTGCTGCGATCGAGGATTTGACTGGGATACGGATTGCGCCAGGCGTCGAAGTGGCTCGCCGGCGACGGCATGAGCGTGGAGGGTGGATACTCGCCATCGGCCATCCACAAATTGGTGGTGTCTCCCAGCGGGGTGATTTCGGCCCGGCCATTGGTGGTATAGGCGGCGCCGCTGGGCAGTGGATCGTGGAAGGGAAACGGCCACAGCCGCGACGAACATTCGGCAAGCGTCGGCAGGCCGAGCACGTGCCAGTGGCGGGCGTCGTGCGGAAAACGATACGGCTGATGGGCGTAGCGATGCTCGCGCTTGGTGAGGTCGCCCAGCGAATTGGCCACCAGGCGGCCAGTGCCTGCGCCCGCGTTTGTGCTCAAGGCGTAGGGGCCATCGTCCATGCGGGCCGAGATGTCGAACAGACCGTAATAGCTGTAGCTGGCGCCGGCGGTATCGACCAGCGGCCTGGCGGGAATCGGAACAGGCTGGGTCGCGCCGGGGAGCAGCGCGCCGCCAGGAAGCACCAGCAACACGCGGCGATACAGTGTGGTTCCACGGACGAAGTAGGCGATCTCCGCCACATGCGATTCAACCATGTTGATCTGCATGCGCGCGTTCGGGTCGCTGGGATCGTACGGGTTGCCGTTGGTGTCGAGAATGACGCCGGCCGGGTTGTAGCTGGTGAAGCGGCCGGTGAACGGCTCATCCTGGCTGCGAGCGGTGAACATCACGATGTCGTCGAGGTCGCCCACGGTGGTGTCGGCGGGGAAGTTTCCGGTATTCACCTTGAGCATGAAGTCCATGCCGGGCGGGCTGGTGGTCCCAGTCTCGTCGGTGTTGAAGGCCACGCTGCCGGGGGAGGGCTGCACGCCCATCGAGCCTTCGATGATCTCCAGATAGCCTTGGCCCGACTCGGGACGGATGGGCGGATTGGGAAAGACGGTCACGCCCGCCAGGTCTTTTTGGACGCGCTCGCGGGCGTAGCGGAGGCGGTCGGTCATTTCGATGGTGGCGCGGCTGCCGGAGATGTTTTCCATCACCTGGCTCATGACGGTGACGACCATGGTCATCAGCAGCAGGGTCAGGCCGACGGCGACGAGCATCTCGATGAGGGTGAAGCCGCCACGGGGGGAGGGGCGAAGGGACTGGGGGTTAGGGATTAGGGAGTAGGAAAAGGAAGAAGAGCCACGGTTGCTTGGGGAGACGCCCCCCTCATCCGGCCTGCGGCCACCTTCTCCCCCTGCTGCGCGGGGGCGAAGGGAAGTAGGAGCGCTGGCATGCGGAGGAGAAGTATGTGAACCGCAGAGACGCGGAGACGCGGAGGATTGCGCGTGAGTTGCGATCAAATCTTCACTGGTCACTAGCCACTGACCACTAGCCACTACTGGCTCCCCCTCATCCGGCCTGCGGCCACCTTCTCCCCCTGCTGCGCGGGGGCGAAGGGAAGTAGGAGCGCTGGCATGCGGAGGAGAAGTATGTGAATCGCAGAGACGCAGAGACGCGGAGGGAGAAAGCGACTGGGGGTCAGGGATTAGGGAGTAGGAATTCGAAGAAGAGCCACGGTTGCTTGGGGAGACGCCCCCCTCATCCGGCCTGCGGCCACCTTCTCCCCCTGCTGCGCGGGGGCGAAGGGAAGAAGCAGCGCTGGCGGAACGAGTGATGAGCGCGAGCAGTGGAACAGGTGAGCAGTGGAACAGGCGAACGATCGAATCGACAATCCCCGGTCCCGAGTCGCTGATCCTTCGTCTCTGAATTTCTCCGCGTCTCTGCGCCTCGGCGGTGGAACGAATTTGCGCATCGTCGGCGGGGAAGTGTTGGTTCATCTCGATTTGGCGCCTCTTTAGTGTACCGTGGCGGCGAGCGTGGCTCGCGCGCACGACTGGGCCGCGAGCGAATTGTCGCTTCGCTCACGGCGACCGTGCATTCCCCCGCGTGCGGCTGGCCCGCATGACGAGTCGGGTTGAAAAGTGCGCGGCGGCCGAGGGGCCGCAAGACTGGCCGGCTTCAACCGCCGAGCGAACCGCCGCAGCATTCTATTCCACGCTGGGGGGGCTGGGGTGTCAAGCGCTGAGTCAAAGCGTAGCGCGCGAACGGGAGAGAGGCGGGATCGGACAGTTTTGAGCAGGTGAACAGTGGAGCAGGTGAGAAGGTGGAGACTGCTAATCTGGCGTCGGATTATCTGGTGGTTCGACTGGGGCCGGCGGCCACAACAGATAGGCGAAAAACAATAGCGCCGCGCCAATCGCGATGGCGACAGCCGCCTCGGGCAGTTTGGTGATCCAATTGTTGCGCTGCTGGGCGTCGCGGGTCAGGACGACCAGCAAGGAAAACCACACCACACCTGACAAACCCTTGGCAACAGTGACCGCGCCAAAAAAGAACAATATTACACGCAGCGAGAGCCGCAGTCGCGATTCGCCGGGCCGCTCGTAATTCAAAAACCGCAGCCAGCGGGGTCGCTTGGGCATCGGCTCTCTGGGCAACAGGAAGCCGGCGATCACCATCGCGGTTATGCCTACCAGATAGGCGGTCCCAACGCCCCGGAGATTAGGGAAGAAATCAGTCGCATCCGCTCGGGCGACCAACAAAAGCCACACCACGTACGACATGGCTAGTAGAATCAGCCCGAAAAAGAAGAGCGCCAGCGAGAGGGAGGCGCGAACGCGCCGCCAGCGCGATTCGGCGTGCTTGGCGGCATCCATCGGGTCGGGCGCGGCGTAGGGATTCGGCTCGACGCTGGGCACGTCCCGCTCCTACTGCTCCATGACCTCGGTTTCTTTGGCCTTGGCCAGCGCGTCGACCTGGCCCTCGTAGGTCTTGGTCAGTTCTTGCACTTCTTCTTTGACCGAGTCGCGATCGTCCTCGGTCAGGATCTTGTCTTTCTGCTCCTGATCGGCAAGTTTGTTGCCGTCGCGGCGGACATTGCGGATGGCGACCTTGGCCTCCTCGGACAATTCCTTGATCCGCGCGACCAGCTTTTTGCGCGTTTCGGTCGAGAGGGGCGGGATGCTGATGCGCACCACGCGGCCATCGTTCATGGGGTTGAAGCCCAGGTCGCTGGCCTGAATCGCCTTTTCGATGTCTTTGAGCGTGCTGGGGTCGAAGGGGCGAATGACGATCTGATTAGGTTCGGGGGCGCCGATGGTGGCGAGTTGCTTGAGCGGGGTGGGAGAGCCGTAGGCGTCGACGCGGATGGAGTCGACCAGCCCCGGGTTGGCGCGGCCGGTGCGGATGCCGGCCAAGGCCTGCTTGAGGACCGCGACCCCTTTTTCCATGCGTTCTTCGACGTCGAGCAGGATGGTATCGGAGCTCATGGCAGACCTCTACTGGCGCGCTAGCGCTTGCTTTTGTTGGCTGATGTAGGCTTCGCTGGCGATGAGCGTGCCGACCTTTTGGCCTTCGACCGCTCGCTCGATGTTGCCTTCTTTTTTGTAGTTGAACACCAAGATCGGCATGTCGTGTTCCATGCACTGGGCGATGGCGGTGGAGTCCATGACCCGCAGATTTTGCTGCTGCACGGTGTGGTAGCTCAACTCGCTATAGAGCACGGCGTGGGCGTTCTTTTCGGGGTCGTCGCTGTAGACGCCATCGACACGAGTGGCCTTGAGCAGGATGTTGGCCTCCAGCTCCAAAGCCCGCTGCGCGGCGGCGGTGTCGGTGGTGACAAACGGGCTGCCGGTGCCGGCGGCCAACAGCACGATGCGCCCTTTTTCCAGATGGCGGCGGGCGCGGCGGCGAATATACGGCTCGGCCACGGCCTCCATGCGGATGGCGGTGAGCAGGCGGGTTTCGCAGCCGAGCGACTCTAGCGCGTCTTGCAGCGCCAGGCCGTTCATCACGGTGGCCAGCATGCCCATGTAGTGGGCGGTGGCCTCCTCGATGCCGGTGGCGCCGGAACGGAACTGGGCGCCACGGAGGATGTTGCCGCCCCCCATGACGATGGCGATTTGCGCCCCTTGGCGGGCGGCGCGGGCCGTTTGCTGCGCCAGGTGCAGCACTTCGTCCATGTTGATGCCGCGTTCTCCGGCACGCGTGAAGCTTTCGCCAGAGACCTTGAGCAGCACGCGGCGGGCGGGGGTATCGGTCATGGAGTTTTTACTCTCGTTAGGGAAGTTGTCGCCGGCGACGGGCTATTCTTTGCCCAGCTCCCAGCCGACGAAGCGGACCACCTGCATGCCGTGATCGTTGGCGTAGGCGCCGACGGTTTTCTTTTCGTCCTTGATGAAGGGCTGCTCGGCCAGCACATGCTCGGCAAAGAAGTTGCGCAGACGGCCTTCGACCATCTTGGCGATGATGTTCTCGGGCTTGCCCTCTTTGCGCGAGGCCTCGGAGAGGATTTCGCGTTCTTTGTCGATGAGCGCGGGGTCGAGATCGTCCTTGGTGGTGGCTTTGGGGCGCATGGCGGTGACGTGCATGGCCAGTTCGTTGGCGATGGACTGATCGATGGCTTTGGCGCAGGTGGCGCGGACCTCGACCAAGGCGCCATGCGTGCCGGTGTGGTGGGCATAACCGCCGCAGGGGCCGTCGATGCGGACCATGCGGCCGATGTTGAAGACCTCGCGAATGCGGTTGACCAGATCGTCTTTTTGATCGGCCAAGGTTTGGCCGGGGCGACTGGGGGAGGGTTGGCTGAGCAACTCGTCGCCAGTGGCGGCGCCGGGGCCGGTGGCCAACTGCTTGGCCAAGTCGTTGGCGAGTTGGATGAAGTCGTTGCTGCCGACGACCGGGGCGCTTTCGCAGCGCAGTTCGACCAGGGCGCCGACGCCGCTGGCCACATCGGCATAGACGCCAAAGCGGCCAAAGCTGGTCTCGCGGTCGGCGCGGTTGGCCATGGTCTTTTTGCCTTGCTTGCGCAGCATATCGATGGCCGCGGCCTCATCGCCGCCGGTGGATTGCAAGGCCTGCTTGCACTCCATCATCGGCAGGCCGGTCTTGTCTCGCAGCGATTTGACGGCGCTGGCCGAAATATCCGCCATGTCAGTCCTCTCCGGTTATGTGGTGTGGGCCGCGGGCGGAAGCTAGCCCTTGCGGCAGTTGCAATTGAATTGGGATGGATACGCCGATCGCTGGTCCGCGGCGAAACCCGGGGGCCATCTGCCCACGAAGGTACGCTTTGCCGCGTTCCTAGTCGAGCATTGCCGCCGCGATCCATCGCGATAGACGGCAAGGACCGGTTGCATCACGCAGCAGGCCGCTAGACCTTGGCGGGCTCGGCGTCTTTGGCGGCGCCTTGCCCGGCAAAGGCCTCGCTGGAGGCGTTGCCTTCGATGATGGCGTCGGCGAGTTGCTTGAGCACCAGTTCGATCGAGCGCACGCTATCGTCGTTGCACGGGATCGGCAGGTCGACCAGATCGGGATCGCTGTCGGTGTCGATCAGCGCCACCACCGTGATGCCGAGCTTGCGGGCCTCGTCGACGGCGTTGTGCTCCTTTTTGGGGTCGACCACCACCAGGCACTCGGGCAGGCGGTTGAGCTGCCGGATGCCGTTGAGGTTGCGGAGCATCTTGCGATACTCGCGTTTGAGGGCCGACTGCATCTTTTTGGAGTAGGTGTGCAGCTCTTCGCCAGCCATGAGCTTATCCAGCTCTTCCAGGCGGGTGAGCCGGCTGCGAATGGTGCGAAAGTTGGTCAAGCTGCCGCCGAGCCAGCGCTCGCTGACGTAGGGCATTTTGCAGCGGGCGGCTTCGCGCTCGACGCTCTCGGCGGCCTGCTTCTTGGTGCCGACAAACAGCACCAGGCTGCCGCCCGACGCCACCTGGCCGAGGTACTTTTTGGCGCGGAGCATGCCGCGAATGGTTTCGCGGACGTCGATGATGTGGATGAGGTTGCGGCGGGCGTAGATATACGGCCGCATCTTGGGGTTCCAACGACTGGCGCGATGGCCAAAGTGGACCCCGGCTTCAATAAGCTGCTGAACAAGCACTGTGGACAAAGTAAAACTCCTTGGCACACCGGGCTATGTCCCCACCGTCCTCGGCTGGGAGGCGCGGGGCAACCGGCGTTCTCTGATAGGTATCGGCCAGATCGAGCCGATGCTCGCCGCGGCGGCGGCCGTTGCCGCTAGCGGAAGGGAGTAAGTGTAGCGGCGCCTAGGCTTTATGGGAAGGGCGCGAGCGGCGCGAGATCAGGAGTGACAATCACTTTCCCCCCGCTAATACTCCACTTGCCGCCGCGACGCCGGCGCCGAGCGCGACTGGCGCGCCAAGCTCAAGCAGCACCAGTTCCAAGGCGGCGAGCGTGGCGAGCAGGTCAAGCTCGTCGACCAGCCCAAAGTGGGCGATGCGGAATATCTTGCCCTTGAGCGGTCCCTGTCCGCCCGCCAGCTTGAGGCCGAAGCGCTCTTCCAGTCGCTGGAGCAACCGCGCGGCGCCGATGGCGTCGGGGACGCGGATGGCGGTCATGCCGTCGGCGGGGCGCTGGGCAAACACCTCCAGGCCGATCGCGCTGGCGCCGGCGCGCATGGCGCCGGCCAGACGGCGCGAGCGGCGCCAGACGTTTTCCATCCCTGCGCCACGAATCAGCCGCAGGCTCTCGGCCAATCCGCTGATGAGCGTAATGGCGGGGGTCCAAGGGGTGTCGGCGTCGCCACGCAGTTTTTCGAGATGCAGGCGCAGGTTGAAGTAGAACGACTGCGGCTGGATCGACTCGATCTGGCGGCGGGCCTTGTCGCTCACCGTGACGAAGGCCAGACCGGGGGGACACATCAGCGCCTTTTGCGAGCCGACCACCAGCATGTCGATGCCCCACTGGCTGGTGCGGCACTCGACGCAGCCGGCGCCCGATATGCCATCGACCACAAAGACCGCGCGCGTGGGGCGGACGACGCGGGCGATGGCCTCGACATCGTGGGCCACGCCGGTGCTCGACTCCATCAGCGTGCCGTAAACGGCGACGGCGTCTGGATGCTCGACGAGCAAGCGGGCGACGTCGGCAGGATCAACAGCTTGGCCCCAAGTCACTTGATGCCGGACGACTTCGATGCCGAAGGCGGTGGCGATTTCCGCCCAGCGCTGGGCGAAGCGACCGGCGTCTAGCACGATGACCTTGCCGCCGCGCGGCGCCAGATTGGTGACGGCGGCCTCCATGGCGCCGGTGCCCGACGAGGCCAGCACCAGCACATCGTCCTGGGTTTGGAGCACTTCTTTGAGGCCGGCGAGGACCTCGGCGAAGAGCGCGCGAAACTGCGGCGTGCGATGGTGGACGACGTCGCGGGCCATCGCCAGGCGCGCCGACTCGGGGACTTGCGTGGGACCGGGAGTGAGCAGGCGGTTTTTACGAAGCGACATAGCGGCAGGACGAAGCGGGGGTGGGGGATGTTCGCGCTACCGGCCGCAGGGCGTTAAACCGTGCGGCGCGTGCCGACTTTTATCGTGACCGCGCGGCGAAATGCAAGCGGCCAGTCCGGCGGCGGAGTTGACCCGACGACCAGCGCCGGTATTCTAAAAGCCATGCCGGGTTGGGTTTGTGGTGAAGCGAGAGGGGTCGCATGAATCGACGCCGCACCTTGTTATGGATCGCCGCCTGCGCCTGCTGCGCGCTGTTGCCGCTGCGCGCCGCGGAAGTGGGCAAAGCGTCGGCTCAACCCACAGTCCAGATGGTGATCGACTATCATGACGGGGTGGAGAAGCACTTTACCGCCATACCACACACGGCGGGCATGACCGTGGCCGATTGCCTGACCTATGCCGCCAAGCACCCGCATGGCGTCAAGCACGCCAGCACGGGGCGCGGCGCCACGCTGTTTGTGGGTGCGATCGACGGAATGGAGAACGAAGGGGGCACGGACGGCAAAAATTGGGTCTACTACGTCAACGATCGCAAAGGCAACAAGAGTTGCGGCGCGCACGAACTGAAGGCGGGGGACCAGGTCAAGTGGCGCTTTGAGGTGTTTGAGCCGTGACGGCGCCGGTTGAGATCGGCATCAAGAATTCACTCTGCTAACTCCTTTCTGAACGAGATGGACCTATGACGACGAACTCGCGAATCAAATCGGTGCTCTTGGTGCTGTTGTTGGCGGCGTTTGGATTGGCCGCCAGGGTGTTGCCGCACCCGCCCAACTTTGTGCCGATCGCGGCAATCGCGTTGTTCGCGGGTTACATGTTTGGCCAGCGGGCGACGACGATGCTCATTCCGTTGTCGGCCATGCTGCTGGGCGACCTGTTGATCGGAACCTACGACTGGCGCGTGATGGCGGTGGTGTACGCCGCGCTGGCTTTGCCGGTCGCGCTGTCGGCGCTGGTGGGACGCGAACTATCGCTAGCGCGAGTGGCCGGCGCCACCCTGGCGTCGTCGATCATCTTCTTTTCGACCACCAATCTGGCGGTGTGGTACTTCGGCTCGCTCTATTCGCACAGCTTGTCTGGACTGGTGGAGTGCTATGTGTCGGCCATGCCGTTCTTCAAGTTAACGCTCGCAGGCGACGCGCTGTGGTCGGCCGTGTTGTTTGGCGGCTACGCCTTGGCGACGCGCGGCACGGGATACCGCTTTGGCCGGCTGGCCTACGCGCGGGCGCCCAAGCGCTAACGGCGAGTTGACGTTGGCGTCGGGCGGAGCCAGTCGCATGTGATTTGTTGACGGAGCGAGGCGCCTGCCAGCAACCGCCGGGAGTCAGCCGTCATGCGACTTTGCCGCTATCGCCATCGCGATCAGATTCTTGCCGGGCTGTACGACGAGCAGCACATTGTGCCGCTGGCCGGCGGAGCGAAGGCCTACGCCGACGCCACGCACGAAAATCTCAAGCTACCGGCGAGCGAGAACCTGCTCGACTATTTGCCGCACGGAGAGCACTTTGCCGCCGCGCAAAAGGTGGCGCGCTGGGTGGAGAATCTGGCGGGCAAGTCGCTGCCTGAGGGGACGACGCCGACCAGCGCGGTGGAACTGCTGGCGCCGATCCCGCGGCCGAACAAGTTGCTGCTGCTGGCGGGCAACTACGCGGCGCACATTCAGGAGGGGGGCGGCCAGGCGGCGGAGCGAGCAGAGACGTTTCCGTACGTCTTTTTGAAGCCGGCCAGCACGACGCTCAACGATCCGGGCAAGCCGGTTTACATACCCAAAGTCTCTCCCCAGCAGATCGATTGGGAGTGCGAACTGGCGGTGGTGATCGGCAAGCGCGTGAAGCACGCCAAGGAGGCGGACGCGCTGGAGTATGTTGCCGGCTATACGGTGGTGAACGACATCTCGGATCGACACTTCAAGCCGAATCCGGGGCGCAAGCCGCGCAAGAACGATGATTTCTTCGACTGGCTGCACGGCAAATGGGCCGACAGCTTTTGCCCTTGCGGGCCGTGCGTGACCAGCGCCGACGCGATCCCCGACCCGCAAAAGCTCCACTTGAAGCTGACCTTGAACGGCGAGACGCGGCAAGACGCGTCGAGCGCGCAGCAGATATTTCCGGTGGCGGCAGTGATCGAGTTCATCTCCAGCTTCGTGACGCTGGAGCCGGGAGACATCATCTCGACCGGCACACCGGCCGGGGTGGGCAAGGCGACCGGCACGTTTCTCAAGCCGGGCGATCGGGTGGTGGCGAGCATCAGTTCGATCGGGGAATTGGTCTCGCCGATCGCAGCCGAGGCCTAGCGGCCCATTAATAGCGCGACGGCGGGCGATACGCTCGTTGATCGGTGACTTGCTCGGCCGGCTCGGCTTTGGCGGCGGTGGATTGTGGGTTTTCCAGTTGAGACGCCGGCGCCGTGGGGACACGCTGCCCCTGTTTGCGAGCGACGCGCGACAAGACCCAGCGCTGGATACGGGGCGCGGACTCCGGTTCGGCGGTTGGCTCGATGGACTCCGCCGCTAACGACTCGTCAGAGGGCGCGATGGAATCGCCGGGGACAACATCGCTGGGGGCCACATCGATCGGCGGGGCGCTGGCGACATTCGTCGTTGGCACGGGCGCTTCGACAAAGACAGGCTGGTCGCCGCCGGCGATCTCCACCGCGCTGGTTTGCGGGACGAGGGGGGGAGCGTCGGCGCTGGCCGTACTATTCATGTGGGGGGCAACGTCCAAGCCAGGCGCGCGGATCAATGGTGGCGGGAGGGGCGGAGCTTGGCTAGCGGTAATCGCCGGCGCCGCGGTCGGCGCAATTGCCGGCGCAGTCGGCAGTGCGGTCGTCTCGGCGCTTGGCTGCGCCGGCAGCGGCGCGAGTGATTCGACCGGCGCCGTCGTTGCCAGCTCGGTTTGCGCCGGAGCGGGCTCAATGGTGGTTGATGTTTCGGGGCCGCTGTGCGCCGCTGGCGACAATTGCGGCGCCGCTGGGGGCGCGCTGGTGGGGACAATCGCAAGGCTTGATTGCATGGCCGGCGCGGCGGATTGCTGGTCGGCGAGTTGCGGATCTGCGGCGACGGCCGACTCGACAGTGGGAGCCGCTTGAGATGGCGGCGCGGCGGTGGGCGCTTGCGTGCCGATGGCGACCGATTGCGGGGCGAGCGCGCTGGCGTCTGACGATGGCTGGGCCGCTGGCTGCGGAACATAAGCGGGCGCGATGGGCACGGAGGTCGTTGTATTGGCCGGCGGCGGCGCTGATTGTTGCAGCGCGGGGGGCAAAGGCTGTTGCGGCACTGGTTGCTGCACCGCTGGTGGCAGTTGCTGCTGCGGCGCCTGTGGCATCGGTTGGCGCGGCGCGGGATGCCGAGGCATCACGGGGCGCTGCGCCAGCATGGGGGGAGGCGCCTCGACACCGCCGAGCGAGGTGTACCACTGTCGCGCCTGGACGAACTGCGGATTGATCTCCAGCGCTTTGCCGAAGTGAATCATCGCGCGGCGGTGATCGCCCCGTTCGTTCAGCAGGTAGCCGAGGTTGTAGTAGGCGATGGAAGGATCGTTGACGGCGGACAGGTGCTGATAGGCGCCCGGCAGGCGGCCGAGCGCGACGAGCGCGCGGGCAATGTTGTTGCGATAGAGCTTTTTGGCGGGATCGAGGGCGATGGCCTGTTCGAAAGCGGCCACGGCGTCGTTGAACTTGCCTTGTTGCATGAGGCAGAGTCCCAGATCGTTGAACAGCGCGGCGTCGCGCGGGGCGGCGGCGATGGCCTGGCGGTAAAACTCCACCGCCTTCTCGGGCTCCCCCTTGCCCTCTTGGACATGGGCCATGCCGGCGAGCGCGGCGGGGTTGTTTGGTTCTTTTTCCAAGGCGCGGCGATAGTTCGACTCGGCGGCCTTGTAGTTTTCGCCGCGCATCTGCACGTCGGCGAACGAAATGAACAGATCGGCGTCGGGATCCTTGGCCTTTTTGGAGTTGGTCCAGGGATCGGGAATTTTGGCGTGGTCGGGGGGCGGATCGGGCTCTTTTTTCTTGAAGGTCGCTTTGAACTTTTGCGTCATCTTGTCGAAGAACGAAGGCTCGTCGCCGGCGCCGTCGGTGGCAATGAGCTGCGCGCGCGCCGGCGCCGCGGCGACCAGCGCGCAGGCGATCGTCGTGGCGAGCACGACCGGTAACGACAGGTTGCGGCGCGGCGGCATCCTTTACCTCCTGACACCCCTTGCAGCTTCACGAACAGCGCGGCGCGGGAGTCGACCGGCGCGCGGTCGCCTCCGTTGGGTTTCATCGTCCGCGAACCAAGCGCCGCTAGAGTCGGCGGCGCCGGTTATGCGGGTGGGAAAAGCCGCGCGGTCGCCAGCAAACCCGCGCTGGCGCCAGCGCCAGCAAAACGGCGCCGGCGCGATTGCTCTTTGCCGAGCCTGCGCCATCGGCCACGCTTATAGCGATTGTGCCGAGGGGCGCGCCGGAGAGTTGGCTGGTTTCGCCCTTTTTACGGCAATGTGACCAGCTTGCCGCAGTCGGCGACTCAATGATTGTCAGGCGACCCGATGGACCCATTCGGGTCTGGGAGCGGCTTGGTGGCGGTTTTGGACATCACGGCGCGAACTGACGAAGAGCTAGCGGCCGAAGCGGCGCGCGAAGGCTCGGATGGGCTGGCGTTTCAGGCGCTGGTCGAGCGCTTTCGTCGGCGCGTGTGGCAGGTGTGTTATCGCCTGTTGGGCAACGAAGCCGACGCTCACGACGCGGCGCAAGAAGTCTTTGTCCGCATGTTCTTTCACCGGACGAAGTTCGCGGGCCGATCGAAGTTCTCCACCTGGGTGCATGGCATTGCCGTGCGCGTTTGCCTGACCATGCGCCGCGGGCGCGGCAGGCGCTTGCGCCGCGAGCAAGTGGCCGGAGAGGGAACGCTGGAGAACAGCGCCGAGCGCGGCGACCGCGCCGATCAACAAGGCATGGCGATGGACGTCTATCAGATGCTCGACTCGCTCGACGAAGAGGATCGGGCCATGTTGATTTTGAAATACGCCGAGAGCTACACCTTTGAAGAGTTGGCGCAGATCTTCGATTTGACCCCCAGCGCTTGCAAGATGCGCATGAGTCGAGCGCGCGAAAAACTACAAGACAAATTTGGCCCTTTGGAGGCGCCGTGATGAGCTTCGATCTATTGGAAAAGCTGCGCGACGTGGAAGTGCCCGAAGCGCCTGCCGGCATCGACGAGCAGGTGCATCAGCGACTCAACACCTCGCTGGCGATCACGCACCTAGTCGAGTTCGTGGGGCTAGCGCTGCCGCACGCCATGACTGAGTTTGGTCGGCCGCTTGGCGACCTGCTGCGACAGACCTTGGCGATCCCGCCGAAGAAGGACCAGCGCGGGCCGAGCGGGAGGTGAGGACGGATGAAGCTCACGCCAAGGCGCCAACGAGGAGAAGAATTGCTTTCTTCAAAGCGAGCTTTGCGCGCGGGCGCGAGGCAGGCCCCTCATCCGGCCTTCGGCCACCTTCTCCCCGCAAGCGGGGCGAAGGTCGAAGCACGCAGTTCACTCGGCCTGCGGCTTCCCCAGGCATTGCTGCGCGCGGGCGAGGGGCGGGGGCGGAGCGGCCCCCCGCAGAAGACCGACGTCCGCTCCGTGCGCCGCACGCTCACAACTACTACGACGTGTAAGTTCGACTTCCAACCGATCTGTTACGCAAAAGAATCTTGTGCCGAGTGTGACCACTGATCGATTTGCGACCACACAACATTAGACAACTTGCCCGATCCAAACGGCCGGGACTCAGCAGAAGCGAACGACGTCGGCCAAGAGTCGCCAGCCAGGACGGGACAAGTAAGCAACCGCAACACACGCATTCACGAATAGGAGCACCGCCATGTTGACCAATCTCTTGTGGGCCGCAGTGGGCCAAGCGACGCCGGTGGCTGAATCGACTCCGGTCATTACCACGCCGCTCACCATGCCCGTGCAGGCGACACACGCCGTGCCGCAACTCGATTTCACTCGGGTGGAGACGTGGAGCGACGTCTTCGTGACGAGCTTTCAGGACGCGTTTCGCCAAATCCTGCAACTCCTGCCGAACATCCTGGCGATGTTGGTCGTGCTGGTGGTGGGCTACATCGCGGCTCGACTGCTGGCCCGCGTGGCGACCACGGTCGCCGAAGCGATTGGCCTGCAAACCGCCGCCGACCGCAGCGGCCTGGCCACATCGATGAAGCAGGTGGGCATTGCCCGCAGCGTGCCGTGGATTGTCGGCAGCATCGTCTTCTGGCTGACGATGGCGGTATTTCTGACGGCAGCCTTCAACCTGCTGGGTTTGGAAACCGTATCCGACGCCATGGCGCAGATCGTGGCCTATATTCCGCGGTTGCTGGTGGCGACCGTGTTGGTGGTGATCGGGCTGCTGGTGGCGGGCTTCTTGCGTGGTGTGGTGGCGACCAGCGCGGACCGCGTGGGCATTAACTACGCGGAGACCTTGGCCAACGGCTGCTACTACGTACTGGCCCTGATGACCTTCATCGCCGCGTTCGACCAGCTCGGCATCAAGTTCGAATTGTTGCGCGAGTTGATTCTGATCGCCTTCGGCGCCGTGGCGCTCGGCTTTGGCCTGGCGTTCGGTCTGGGAGGCCGCGACGTGATGGGAGGCATCCTGGCCGGGTACTACACGCGGCAACGATTGCACGCCGGCGACTATGTCCGCGTGGCGGGCATGGAAGGGCGCGTGCGCGAAGTGGGCCCCGTGGCCACCACGATCGAGACGGAAGAGGAGGGCCTGTTGAATCGGCACAGCATTCCGAACACGCGAATGCTGGCTGAGGCAGTGCGGTAACCGCCGCGCTGCGACGCTGACAGGACCAACAACGCAAGCATTGCGAGGCCCGTGGAGCGATCCGCGGGCCTCTTTTTTTTGTGTTGGGACTTGCTGCTCTGGCTCGGCTTATTCCGGCTCAACGACGACGGCGGTGCCGTAGCAGAGTACTTCGGTAACGCCTTGCATCAGTTCGGTGGCGTCGTAGCGGACGCCAATGATGGCGTTGGCGCCGAGTTGCTCGGCGTGCTCGGTCATCATGGCGAAGGCGTCGGAGCGGGTCTTTTCGCAGAGCGAAGTGAAGAGGCTGATATTGCCGCCCAGGATCGTTTGCAGCGAGCCGCCGAGCGTGCCGAGAATGGAGCGCGAGCGGACGATGATGCCGCGGACGACGCCGTGGTTTTGCACGACACGAAAGCCTGGCAACTCGAACGCGGTGGTGGTGAGAGCCGGATTCATGGTTTCCCCCCGGTTTGGCGTGAACGGCCGACTGCGATAGTCTAGCAGTCTGCCAGTCATTGAAGGGAACCACATGACGAAAGTTCGCACCGTCGTGGAGACGGGAGTTTATGCCGACGACCTGGAGGCCGCCGAGGCGTTTTATCGCGACGTGCTGGGGCTAGAGTTGGTGCATCGCGAAGCGGGGCATCATGTGTTCTTTTACGCCGGCGATCGGATGTTGCTGGTGTTTCGTCCCGATGCGACCTTGAAGGGCGATGTGCTGCCCGCGCACGGCCCACGAGGACCGGGGCATTTTGCCTTGGGGATCGACGCCGACACCTACGACGATTGGAAACGCCGGCTGGCGGAGCAGGGCGTGCCAATCGAGCAGGAGGTGACCTGGCCGCCGGGCGCGCGATCGATCTATTTTCGCGACCCGGCGGGGAACGCTGTCGAGCTGGTCACGCCCGGCTTGTGGGGATTGCCGTCTGGTTGGTGAGCGGCGCGGGTTCGTTCAGCGGAGTTGCCGGCTGCGGTATATTAGACGCCAAGCGGCAAGCCAGCCCGCGCAAGGCCAAGGAACCCAGGGAAGCGTCGTGAACTCTTTACGCGGTCATTTTTTGGTGGCGTCGAGTGAACTGAACGACCCCAATTTTTTGCGCACGGTGGTCTTGATCGTGCAGCACGACGAGATGGGAGCGATGGGACTGGTGCTCAACCGGCCGACCGATGCCACGGTGCGCAAGGTGTGGGAGCAAGTGAAACACAGCCCTTGCGCGGTCGACGCGCCGCTGTACCTGGGGGGGCCGATCGAAGGGCCGCTGGTGGCGCTGCACGCGCGCAGCGAGCAGGCCGACATCGAGGTGCTGCCGGGGCTATACTACACCGTGCAGCCAGATTCGCTGGAGAAGCTGGTTTCTCAAGGTGACGAGCCGGCGCGATTTATTGCGGGCTACGCGGGCTGGGGACCGGAGCAATTGGAGGGGGAACTGGAGCAGGGCGCCTGGCTCGTGGGCCCGGCGCGGCCGGAGCAAGTGCTGGGGCAAGAGGTTGATCTGTGGGAAAAGATCAGCCGCGAGTTGGCCGACACGAATCTGGTGTCGCTATTAGGAATCAAGCACGTGCCGGACGACCCGTCGCTCAATTGAGGCGGGATCGCGATGCATGCAGGGGCGTGGCGATAGGTTATCGACCGCGACCTTTGCTGCCGCCCCCCTTGGCGCCGCCTCCTTTAGCGCCACCGCCTTTACCGCCCTTGCTGCCACCTTTATTGCCCCCCTTGTTGCCACCTTGATTGCCCTTGCCGCCTTTGTTCCCTCCCTTGTTGCCGCCTTTATTTCCGCCGGCGGGCGGTTTGCCGGCTGCCGCGCCCAGGGACTTGAATGTGCCATTGACCATCGTGCCCAGCGAGCGTGCGCCGCCAATGCCGACGACCGAGATGAGCGAGAGCACAAAGCAATACTCGACCAGCGTGGCGCCGCGTCTGCGGCGCGACTGGCGACGAGCAGGCTCTCGATGGCGGTTGGTGAACAGCATCGCGACAATCGCTGGGTGTTATTGACCGGAGACCTGGCGAGGCGCATCGAACATCGGCAGCGTGCTGGGCGACGCCTCGGGGGGCTTGGCGCTGGCGTCGATGAGCGTCACGCCGCCGCGCGCGGCGACGGCGTCGAGCATGTCGTTAAAGTCGTCTTGCATGCCGAGGAGTTGATCGCCCTGGCGCAGCTTGACGCGGCGCACTGGCTCGCCGGCGGTAATCTGCCGCATCACCGAGCGAAACCGGTAGATCGGTCCCGCCACGCGATGGCAGTATTTCACGGCGTCCCACGCAAAGGCCGGCGCGAGCAACAGCACGCACAGGAGCATGGGATAGTTTTCGTAGAAGAACTGGCGATAGCCTACGGTGACGCTCTCGCCGGATTGCAACAGTCGCCAGCCGAACATCAGATTCCAGACTGTGAGCTGGTAGATGAACGCGTAAGCGACGATGCGAATGAAGATGCTGGTTTGAAACGGATCGACGTGTTGCCGATTTCTGCGCTCCGCCATGCGCGGCTCCCTCGCACAGATGAAGAAGAATTCACTCGCTCAACCCTAGTTCGCGAAGGTATGGCGGGCGCTAAAAATCGGCCGCATTTCTGGATGCGCTGGTTATTCGGTTATTGCGGCGAGCGGATTTCTTGACACGCGCCGCCGTCGCTTGATAATCGCACGCTGCCTGGTCCCCTTTTCATCGCCGGAGTATTGCCATGTCGCAGAGCCGCCACACACAGGGAATGTTGCCCGCCGGCACGTTCGCGGACCGCACGATTGTCATCACCGGAGGCGGCACGGGGCTGGGGCGCTCGATGTCGAAGTACCTGCTGGAGCTGGGCGCCAATTTGGTGATCTGCGGCCGGCGCGAAGCGGTGATCGTGGAGACCGCGCGCGAGTTGGCCGGCGAGACGGGGGGGCAGGTGCTGGGGCGCGCGTGCGACGTGCGCAAGCCCGAGGAGGTGGAGGCGCTGGCCGACGCGGCCTATGAGCGCTTTGGAGCGGTGCAGGGACTGGTGAACAACGCGGCGGGCAATTTTATTTGTCCGACCGAACGCCTGAGCTACAACGCGTTTAACTCGGTGGTCGACATCGTGCTCAAGGGTTCTTACAACTGCACGCTGGCCTTTGGCAAGCGCTGGATCGCGGACAAGACGCCGGGGGCGATGCTATCGATCAGCACCACCTACGCGTGGACCGGGTCTGGCTATGTGGTGCCGAGCGCCGTGGCCAAGGCGGGCGTATTGATCATGACGCGCTCGCTGGCCAGCGAGTGGGGCAAGTACGGCATTCGCTTGAACGCGATCGCGCCGGGACCATTTCCGACCGAGGGGGCGTGGTCGCGGTTGATGCCGCCGCAGCTCGACAAGACGTTCGACCCCAAGGTGAAGATCCCGCTGGGGCGGCATGGCGAACATCAAGAACTGGCCAATCTGGCGGCTTATCTGTTGTCGGACTTTGCGGCCTACATCACGGGGGACGTGGTGACGATCGACGGGGGAGAATGGCTGCGCGGCGCCGGCGAGTTCAACGGCCTGGAAGCGGTGAGCCAAGGAGAGTGGGATCTGCTGCAAGCGGCGATGAAGCCCAAGAAGTGAGCGCGATTGAACTTGCCCGCCGCGAGCAGGGCCTTAATACTCTAGCGCGTGCTGAACGCATTCACGCGCCTCTTGGTTTCTTGTGGAGTGGCTACTTGGCTTCGATACTTTCGCGCGCGGGGGGTTATTTTCGCAGCCACCCGATTGGATTCTGGTTCATCTTTTGGGGCGAACTGGCGGAGCGCTGTTCGTATTACGGCATGCGCGCGATTCTGGCGCTGTACATGACCGAGAAGTTGGGTTTCTCCGAGACCTCGGCAAGCCGGGTGATGGCGTACTTCATCGCCGCTTGCTACTTCTTGCCGCTGGTGGGCGGCTGGGTGGCCGACAACGTGTTGGGCAAGTATTGGACGATTGTCGGTTTCTCGGCGCCGTACATCTTGGGGCATGTGATCCTTGGCGTGGAGACGACGACTTACCTATATATCGCGCTGGCGCTGTTGGCGATGGGGAGCGGCGTGATCAAGCCGAACATCTCGACGCTCATGGGGATGACGTACGATCAAGAGCGCCCGGGGCAAGAGCAAATGCGCAGTGACGCGTTCGCAATGTTTTACGGAGCGGTGAACATCGGCGCAGCGCTATCGTCGATGGCGATGCCGGTGATCCGCAATCGCTACGATTATGCGACAGCGTTTTTGTTTCCTGCGGGCTTAATGGTGCTGGCGTTTGGCTTCTTCGCGGCGGGGAAGCGGTTTTACGCGAGGGAAGAGATAGTGCATCGCGCAAGCACGCCGGAGGAGCGCGCCGCGAAATTTGAACTGCTCATGCGGCTGGGCGCGATTTTCGCCACGGTGACGTTTTTCTGGTGCATCTTCGATCAATCGCCGAGCACCTGGACGTTTTTCGCCAAATCGCATTTGGATTTGAATCTGTTTGGCTACCAACTGGCGCCCGATCAACTGCAATCGCTCAATCCGCTGTTTATTGTCACTTTGTTGCCGCTGGTGACGATTGGTTGGCGCGTGCTGGCGATGCTAGGGCTGCCACTGAGACCGACGAGCAAGATGCTGGTCGGATTTGTGCTGACCGGTGTTTGCATGGCGATCATGTCCGCGGCCGGATTTCTGGCGGGAGACGGGCGAGTTTCGGTGCTTTGGGAAGTGGTCGCTTATTTGCTGATCACGGTGGCGGAGATTTGCATTTCGGTGGTGGGACTGGAGCTATCGTTCGCCGCGGCGCCGAAGTCGATGAAGAGCTTTGTTTCCGCTTGCTGGTTGTTGCCGATTTTCATTGGCAACATGCTCAACGCGCAGGTGGTGGAGCTCTACGAAGCCTACGATCCCGGCGCCTACTTCGGACTGATGGCGCTGATGATGATTCCGGTGACGATTGCCTTCATCTTCGCGGCGCGGGCGTTCAACCGGCATGAGCCGCCGCGCGAGATCACCGGCGAGCCGGCGCCAGAGGACGAGGCGGCGCGGGCTTTTTGACAAGTCCGGCGCGGGGTTCGATAATAAGCAGCGCGGAATCTGGCCGGTGGCGCGCTGCCATTGATGGCGTGATCTGGTGGCCTGTTCCGCGCCCCGCTTTTGCTTGCCGCCACGAATCACACCGCATAGCTTCGAATCCCCGTCCCCTCGAACCCGCTGAGGCACCCGATCATGCGATACGCATTGGTACTTTGCGCCGCCGCGCTGGCCGCCGCTCCTGCCCTGGCCGATGACAATCAGGCGGAAGCCGACAAGAAGCCCGCCGCGAAAGGAGAGGTTCCGGAAGTGCTGCAATTCAAGATGAAGAACATCAAGGGCGAAGAGGTCGACCTGGCCGATTACCGCGGCAAGGTGGTGATGATCGTCAACACGGCCAGCCAGTGCGGCTATACGCCGCAGTACGAGGCGTTGCAAAAGCTGCACGAGAAGTACGCCGATCAGGGGTTGGCGGTGCTCGGCTTTCCGGCTAACGAATATGGCGGACAGGAACCGGGCTCGAACGTGGAGATCGCCAACTTTTGCAAGGAAAACTACGGCGTCGATTTCGACATGTTCGCCAAGGTGGTGGTGAACGGCCCCAAGACCTGCGCGTTGTACAAATACTTGACCTCGGAAGAAACCAACCCCAAACATGGCGGGCCGGTGGCGTGGAACTTTGAGAAGTTCATCATCTCGCGCGATGGCGACATCGTGGGGCGCTACAAGTCGGCCATCAAGCCCGACTCGCCGCAGGTGATCAAGAAGATCGAGACCGAACTGGAAAAGAAGGCCTCGTAACAAGCGAGGCGCTTCGTATATCGCCGCGCAGTGGCCGGTGTTGCTGCGCGGCGCGGGCCGCTGGAATGGTGCGGGAGCGCGCAGCGCGATGGTGAACCGTTTGCTGTCATCGATCGCCGTGATTGCGTTGTTTTTGCCGTACGCGCGCAGCGCGGCGCTGGCCGCGGATGAATCCCCGCCGGCGACAGCGGCCGGCGCGATTGATTTTGCCCGCGATGTGCAACCGATCTTGGTCGCGCACTGCTACAAGTGCCACGGCGCCGAGAAGCAAGAATCGGGGCTACGACTCGATCGGCGCGGCGCGCTGTTGACGGAAGAATTGGTATACGGCCGGGCGATCGTGCCGGGCAAGAGCGACGAAAGCGTGTTGCTCCAGGCAGTGCTGGGGACGCACGCCGACCTGGAGCGCATGCCGCCCAAGGGGGATCCGCTCAGCGCGGAGCAAATCGCCACGCTCAAGGCATGGATCGACGCCGGCGCCACCTGGCCGGACGACGCGCCGGCGGAAGCCGCCGTCAAGGGCGCCAATCATTGGGCCTTCAAGGCGCCGGTGCGACCTGAGCTACCCACGGTGCGCAACGCGCAGTGGTGCCGCAACGCGATCGATTATTTCGTGCTGGCGCGGCTGGAACAGGAAGGGCTGAATCCGTCGCCGGAGGCCGACCGCGTGACGCTGTTGCGGCGATTAAGTCTCGATCTGATCGGTTTGCCGCCGTCGATTGAAGAAGTCGACGCGCTATTGGCCGACGCCAGCGACGACGCGTACGCCAAGCAGGTCGAACGGCTGTTGGCGTCGCCCCATTATGGCGAGCGTTGGGGGCGGCATTGGCTTGACGCGGCGCGCTACGCTGACAGCGACGGCTTTGAAAAAGACAAGTCGCGCAATATGTGGTTCTATCGCGACTGGGTGGTGGGCGCCTTCAATCGCGACCTGCCGTACGACCAGTTCATCATCGAGCAAATCGCGGGCGATCTGTTGCCCGGCGCGACGCAAGACCAGCGCGTGGCGACCGGCTTTTTGCGCAATTCGATGTGCAACGAGGAGGGGGGCGTCGATCCCGAGCAGTTTCGCATGGAGGCGATGTTCGACCGCATGGATTGCGTGGGCAAGTCGGTGCTGGGGCTCACGATTCAATGCGCGCAGTGCCACACGCACAAGTTCGATCCGCTGACGCAGGAAGAGTATTACCGGCTGTTCGCGTTTCTGAACAACGATCACGAGCCGCAGATGGTGGCTTATACGCCCGAGGAGACGCGGCAGATCAACGATCTGCGGATGCAGATGCAGGCAATTGAAGAACGAGCGCGGGCCGAGCACCCCGATTGGGAGACGCGGCTGGCGGAGTGGGAGGCCCAGTCGACGTCGGCGCAACCGGCGTGGACGCTGCTCGAGCCGACCGAGCATATCGATGTGGGCGGGGGCGCCAAGCTCAAACAATTGAACGACCATTCGCTGCTTTGCGGCGGCTACGCGCCGACACATTGCACCTTTCGTGTGGTGGCCAAGACCGGCGCCAAGAACCTGACCGCGCTGCGACTGGAAGCGTTGACCGATCCCAACTTGCCGTGCCGCGGACCGGGGCGGTCGTTCAAAGGGACGTTTTACCTGACCGAGATCAAGGTCGAAGCGGCCAGCGCCGCCGAACCCGACAAGAAGACCGAGCTTAAGCTGGCTGCGGCGGCGGCTGACTACTCGCAGCCGGAGGGAGCGCTAGAGAGCCAGTTCGACGATCGCAGCGGCAAAAAGCGGATTGTGGGGCCGATTGGCTTTGCCATCGACGGCAAGAATGAAACGGCCTGGGGGATCGACGCCGGATCGGGGCGGCGCAACCAGGATCGCACGGCGGTGTTTCAATTCGAGAAACCGTGGTCGGTGGAAGGAGAAGCGATCCTCACCATCTCGATCGTCCAGAACCACGGCGGATGGAATAGCGACGATCATCAGAACACGCTGTTGGGGCGGTTTCGGTTGTCGGTCACCGATGGCGCGACGCCGGCGGCGGCGCCGCCACTGCCGCTCGACGCGCGCGAACTGTTCGCCGTGCCGCGCGACCAGCGCAGCCCCCCGCAGCAGATGGCGCTGTTTGGTCACTGGCGAAAATCGTCGCCCGAGTTACAGGCGGCGAACGAGCAGATCGAAGCGCTATGGCGCCAGTGGCCGGCCGGTTCGACCTCGCTGGGGCTGGCCGCGCGCGACACTCCGCGCGAAACGCACATGCTGGGGCGGGGCGATTTTCTCAAGCCGGGCAAGACGGTGACGGCAGGCGTGCCGGCGTTTTTACATCCGCTCGCCGAGGGCGCGCCGCCCACGCGACTGACTTTCGGCAAGTGGCTGGTCGATCGGCAAAGCCCGACCACGGCGCGGGTGTTCGTCAATCGGGTTTGGCAGGCGTACTTCGGCGAGGGGTTGGTAAGCACCCCGGAAGATTTTGGCGTGCAGAGCAGCCCGCCATCGCATCCGGAGTTGCTCGATTGGCTGGCGGTGGAGTTCATGGAGCAGGGCTGGAGCGTGAAGCGCCTGCACCGGTTAATTACCGAGTCGGCGACGTATCGGCAGTCGTCGCACGCCACGCCGGCCCTGTACGAACGCGACCCGCAGAACCGGCTCTTGTCGCGTGGTCCGCGGGCGCGCGTCGAGGGAGAGATTGTCCGCGACGTGGCGCTGGCGGCGAGCGGCCTGTTGAACCGCGAACTGGGGGGGCCGAGCGTGTTTCCGCCGATGCCGGAGAGCGTGCTGGCTTTGAGTTATGGCCCGATGACGTGGAACGCGGAGACGGGTCCCAACCGCTACCGGCGCGCCTTGTACACCTTCCGGCGGCGATCGATACCGTTCCCGATGCTGCAAAACTTCGACACGCCCAACGGCGACTCGGCCTGCGTGCGGCGCGTGCGGTCGAACACGCCGCTGCAAGCCTTGACCTCGTTGAACGAGGTGGTGTTCATGGAGAGCGCCCAGGCGCTGGCGCGGCAAGCGCTGGTGGGGGGTGGCGCGAGCGACGACGAGCGATTGACCTACGCGTTTCGACGCTGCGTCAGCCGGCGCCCTGAGCCCGAAGAACTGGCGGAACTGAAAGATTTTCTGGCGCGACAAAGCCAGCGACTGGCTGCTGGCTGGGTCAGCCCGTGGCAGTTGGCGACCGGCCAGGAGACCCGACCCGCCGACCTGCCGGCAGGGGTCACGCCGACGCAACTGGCGGCGTACACGGCAGTGTCGCGCGTGCTGTTGAACCTGGACGAAACGATCACCAAGGAATGACGATGAGGCGCGAACTGTCGCAACTGCAAGCCGCCGTCAACCGCCGCTGGTTTTTGAACGAGTGCGGCATGGGGCTGGGCGCGCTGGCGCTGGGTTCGCTGCTGGGGGACCAGTCGCGCGCGGCCACGGCAGCCGATGCGGCCATCGTTTCGGCGCCGCACCACGCGCCGAAGGCCAAGAACGTCATCTACCTGTTCATGGCCGGGGCGCCGAGTCACCTGGAACTGTTTGACTACAAACCGCAGCTAGAAAAATACAACGGACAATTGCCGCCCGCCGATTTGCTCAAGGGGTATCGGGCCGCGTTCATCAATCCCAACTCCGCGCTGTTGGGGCCCAAGTTCAAGTTCGCCAAGCACGGCCAGTGTGGGGCGGAGATCTCGGAACTGTTGCCGCACCTGGCGGGGGTGGCCGACGACTTGTGCATCATTCGCTCGATGCAGACCGACGCGTTTAACCACGCGCCGGGTCAGATCTTCATGAACACCGGGAGCCAGCAGTTTGGCCGCCCCAGCATGGGCGCCTGGGTCAACTACGGCCTGGGAAGCGAATGCCAGGACTTGCCCGGCTTTGTGGTGCTGAACTCGGCGAAGAAGGGGACCAGCGGCGGCGCCTCGAATTGGGGCTGCGGCTTTTTGCCGACGGTGTATCAAGGTGTGCCGTTCCGCAGCCAGGGGGACCCGATCTTGTTCTTGTCGAACCCGCCCGGCGTCGACGCCGAGATGCAGCGCGACTCGCTCGATACGCTCCGGCGACTGAACGAGCGGCGACTGGCCGAGGTGGGGGACCCGGAGATCGCCACGCGGATCAGCGCGTTCGAGATGGCGTTCAAGATGCAGACCAGCGCGCCCGATTTGATGGACCTGTCGCAGGAGACCGCCGACACCTTGGCCATGTACGGCGCGGAGCCGGGCAAGCCTTCGTTCGCCAACAACTGTTTGCTCGCGCGGCGACTGGTGGAGCGCGGCGTGCGCTTTGTGCAGTTGTTTCACGAGGCGTGGGACCATCACGGCGGGCTGACCCACGGTCTGAAGGAGCAGTGCGGTCTAACCGACAAGCCATGCGCGGCGCTGATCAAAGACCTCAAACAGCGCGGCTTGCTCAACGACACGCTGGTGATTTGGGGAGGCGAGTTCGGCCGCACGCCGATGACACAAGGGGGTAACGACGGCCGCGACCATCACCCCAACGCCTTCACGATGTGGCTGGCCGGCGGCGGGACCAAGCCGGGCCTGACCTACGGCGCCAGCGACGAGTTGGGCTTCAACGCGACCGAGAACAAGGTACACGTTCACGATCTGCACGCCACTTTGCTCCACCTGCTGGGCCTGGAGCACACCAAGCTGACCTATCGCTTTCAGGGACGCGACTTCCGACTGACCGATGTGCATGGCGAGCTAGTGCCGGGCATCATGGCGTAGCGGAGCGCGGGCGGAGCGAACGTCGGTGGGAAGATTTCTGGTGAGTGGGCGGGGGGAGCGCGATTGCGGCCCCGGAGTTGAGGCGATCCCCTCATCCGGCCTATCGGCCACCTTCTCCCCCTGCTGCGCTTCGCTGCGCGGGGGCGAAGGCTGAAATCGGCTCGCGCGTTGGTCGGTGTTGTTTCATGGCAAGCTCGCACGTTGTTCCCCACTGGTGGAGGCGAGTGGCACACGCGTTGGATCAGGTGAGCAGTGGAGCAGGAGAATAGGAGAGAAGCCCCCCCTCATCCGGCCTATCGGCCACCTTCTCCCCCTGCTGCGCTTCGCTGCGCGGGGGCGAAGGATGAAATCGGCTCGCGCGTTGGTCGGCATGTCCACGCCGAAGCGTGGACATGGCACGCTGCGTGAATCGAAATCAATTCTTCGCTGGTCACCAGCCATTCACCACTAGCCACGAATGGCTCCCCCTCAACCGGCCTATCGGCCACCTTCTCCCCCTGCTGCGCTTCGCTGCGCGGGGGCGAAGGATGAGATGGGCTCGCGCGTGACGCGATGCGATTGCACCGCGGCCCGGCTTGTTCATCCGCGCTGGCGAAGGCGCTGCCACGCGGAGGCGGGATATTAAATTGCTGGGACCGGCACGCCAAGCTGCTGGGCGAGTTCTGCGAGCGCGCGCCAATTGCCGTCGTCGAGCGGGATGCCATGCGCCGTGCGCTGGGCCAGCGAATGGCGCTCAGGATCGCCGGGGAGGGTGATCTCGCCGGCCCCGGCGGCCGGCGGGCAACCGCGGATAAATTCCATCAGGGCGCCGGTCTCGGCGGCGAAGGAACTAGCGCCGGCGAAGCCGTCCGGGTCGAAGACCTGCATGAAGACGCAATTGCCGAGTTGATTGCGAGGAACCTCGCGGGCGCAGGCTCCGCCCGAGAGGGCGCCGGAGAGGATTTCGACCGCCAAGGCCAGGCCAAACCCTTTGTAGGCCTGATCGCCCCCCATGGGGCGAATGGTGCCGGGAGGATCGGCGTAGAGCGCATGCGGATCGCAGGTGGGGCGGCCCGCGCTGTCGAGCAGCCACCCCTCGGGACACGTCTGGCCGGCGATGCGGCGGACGCGGACTTTGCCTTCGGCGGTGGCGCTGGTGCCAAAATCGAGAATGAAGTGCGCCGGCGGATTGGGGACACCGATCGCCAGGGGATTGGTGCCCAGTCGCGGGGCCGTGCCGCCGGGCGGGGCCACGCGGCGGGCCGTGCCGTGCGTGTTGACCATGACCATCGAGACGAGTCCCTGATCGGCGGCCAGTTCGCAGTATTCGCCGAGGCGGCCGATGTGCGTCGACTGGATCATGGTGCCGACGGCCACACCGCCTCGTTTTGCCTTGTCGATCAGGCGCTGGGTGAGGCGCGTCGCCTGCGTCTGTCCAAAGCCCCAATGGCCATCGACCATCAGCAGGCTGTCGGTTTCGCGCAAGACGGTGAAGGGGGCGCCGGGCGTCACTTCTCCCTTGCGGACGCCGTCGAGGTAGTAGGGGATGCGCATCACGCCGTGGGAGTCGTGCCCACGCAGATTGGCGGCGACGAGGCTGCTGGCGACGACCGCCGCTTCTGCGGCGCTGACGCCGCCCGATGCAAAGAGCGCGGCAGCGAAGCGGGTGAGCCGATCGGGCGAGATGTTGGGCATGATGGTGAGTGGCTAGGGTACAGCGACTGAGGAGAGCGGATTAGGGATACACGGCCAACCACTCACACTCGGATCGCGGCGCGAGTATAACAATCGCCAGACAGTCGTTCATCCCCCCAAGATTGCCGTATCGCTTTGAGGACACCCCGATGTCAAGCCGCTCTGATTGCCGCTGGTCGTTGATCTTCGCGCTGGTCATAGTCGCCGCGGCGGGCGAATTGAACGCGGCGCGCGGCGCGGAACCGACGCCGCTGTTCGATGGCGCATCGCTCGCCGGCTGGGAAGGGGCGGAAAAGTGGTTTCGCGTCGAGGAGGGCGCCATTGTCGCGGGGACGCTGAAGGAACGGATACCGCGCAACGAGTTTCTGGCGACGACCAAGGAATTTGGCGATTTTGAGTTGCGGCTGGAGTTCAAGGTGATTGGCAAGGGCGCCAATGCGGGAGTGCAGTTTCGCAGCCGGCGGATCCCGGACCACCACGAGATGAAGGGGTATCAGGCCGATCTGGGGGATGGCTGGTGGGGCGCCTTGTACGACGAATCGCGCCGCAGCCGCGTGCTGGCGCGGCCCAACGCCAAGGAGCTGGCCAAGGTGTTGAAGCGCGACGATTGGAACCAGTATCGGATTCGCGCCGAGGGGCGGCGGATTCAGCTTTGGATCAACGAGTTTCCAACGGTCGACTACACCGAGCCCGACGAGTCGATCGAGCAGCGTGGGCTGATCGCCTTGCAAATTCATGGCGGCCCGCCAAGCGAGGCGTGGTATCGAAAGCTGGTGATCGAAGAACTGCCGGCCGAGTAGACCAGCGCGGGCGCCACAGTGGTTAGCTGTGCATGCGCGGCAAGGGATCGCCGGCGGCGATGATGTCGGCCTCGGCCGCGCTGAGCTCGTCGAGCCGAGCGTAGACAGTTTGCTCACTGCCAAAGAGCTGCGCGAAGCGCACGTACGTGCTGTAATGGCGGGCTTCGCTCTCGAAGAGGCTGCCGTAAAAATCGGCCAGCTCGCGATCCGCCAGATGATCGCGCAAGAGGGCAAAGCGCTCGCAACTGCGGGCCTCGATCAGCGCGGCGACCAGGCAGCGGTCGATTGCGCGGCGCGGCTCTTGTTTGTCGATCAGCGCGTGCAGCCTTTGCCCGTAGCTGCTGGGAGTGAGGCGGCGAAAGGGGATGCCGCGGCGATCCAAGAGGTCGAGCACCAGGCGGAAGTGCTCCAGTTCTTCATTGACGATCTCGGCCAGCGCGCGGGTGAAGTCGGTCTTGTCGACGTAGGCGAAGATCAGGTTCATCGCCACGCCAGCGGCCTTCTTTTCGCAGTGCGCGTGGTCAATCAGGAGCTGATCGAGATGCTGGTCGGCCAGGGCCAGCCAGCGCTGGGGGCTGGGCGATTTGAGGTGGAGCATCGGCGACAGACCAGCTTAGTGAGGGCTGCCGGCGACTTCTTGCTGTCGCTCGGCGGCAGGCCGCGGCGCGGAAGCGGGCTCGCCCTGCGCGATGCTCTTGCCGGCGCGACTGAACATCTTGGCGACCTGCTTGAGAAAAACGGTCGGCATGAGCCGTTTGAACCACCAGCGAAACTTGGAGTCGAACGGCACCAGCACATATAGCCGTTTGGCATGCATGGCGCTAATCGCTTGCGCCGCCACATCGTCGGCGGTGAACTTGGAAATGTCGAAGGCCTTTTGCGCGAGTTTGCGCCAATCGTCCTTGGCGAAGCGGCCGGTGGTCAGCAGGTTGGTGGCGAAGAACGAGGGGCAGAGGACCGTCACGCCGACGTTGTGCGGCATGAGTTCGGCGTACAGAGTCTCTGAGAGGGCGAGCATGCCCGCCTTGGTGACATTGTAGGCCGCCATGCCAGGCGCGCTGGCGATGGCCGCCATGGAGGCGGTGTTGATGATGTGGCTGCCGCGGGGGTTTTGCTTGAGCCAATCCACGAAGTAATGGCAACCGTAGATGCCGTTGTAGAGATTGATCTTGATGATCCAATCCCAATCTTCGAGAGGGTATTCTCCCATGTTGCCGCCGCCCGCCACGCCGGCGTTGTTGGCCAATAGGTCGATTTGCGGCCACTCGCGGCCGAGCTTCTCGCGGAGGCGCTGCCAGGCCGCTGCGTCGGTGACATCGAGATGCTCCACCTGCCCTGAGCCGCCTGCGCTTTTGACCAGCCGCAACGTCTCTTCGCTGGCGGCGTCGTTGATATCGCAGATGGCGATGTGCCAGCCTTCGCGGGCCAGGCGCAGCGCGAGGGCGCGCCCCAGTCCGCTGGCGGCTCCGGTGATGACGGCGTTGCGGCGCTCAGGCATCTGTGGACTCCGATCCTGCGTTGGGCGGCGACGCGCGGGGCGCATGCGCTGGCCGATGCGCGTCGCCGCGAGGCGTTGCTACTTGGCCGAAGCCTGTTCGGCGGCGGCTTTGGTTTCCGTGGGTTTGGTGTCGCCCTTCATCCGCTTGTCGATCCAATCGGCGGCGATGGCCACTTCTTCATAGATGGTGGGCCAGGGATGCCCGCCCCCGGGCTTGATAATCAACTCGACCGGCACGTTCTTGGCCTTGAGCGCTTCGACCAGCGCCTCGGACTGCTGTAGCGGCACGATGGGGTCGGCGTCGCCATGGATCAAGAGGCACGGCGGCTCTTTGCCGGTGACCATGCGGGCGGGGGAGATCTTTTCGAGTTGTTTGTTGATGTCTTTGATTGAGTGCCCCTTGGTGCCGTCGTTAAAGACCAGCTTGCCCATCAGCATCATGACGGGGCTAGTTTCGCCTTCCTTGAGTTCGACGCCACCCCAATTCAGAAAGTCGGTGGGGGGGAAGAAGATCACGGCCGCAGCCAGGCGAGTGTCGAACTTTTCCAGTTCGTTCTTCGGCTTCTTCTCGGCGTCTTCCGCGGTGACGATAGCGAGCGACGCCAAATGGCCGCCGGCCGACGCGCCGCAGATGGTGAGCTTGTTGGGGTCGATGTCGTAATCGCCGGCGTGGGCCTTCACCCAGCGGATGCCGGTCTTGAGGTTGGCGAGCATCTCCTTGGCGGTGTACTTGCTGATGCTGCCCGGCCGGATGGCGAAGACGGTGTAACCGCGGCCGCAGATGATGTCGAAGATGCGGGCCTTTTTGTGATCTTCGAGCCGGCCGCGCGCTGCCGACCAACTGCCGCTGACGACATCGACCACGCCGAGGCCGTTCTTCTTGCCGGTGGGGGTGAAGATGTCCATCACCAGGGCCACGCCATCGTCACTGTCGTAGTAGACGACGTTTTGCTGTTGCGTATAGAGGGGCGCGGCGGCTTCGGCGGGTTTGTCCTCGTCGGCCCAGAGGCGCGCCGGCGCCAGCGACAAGGCCAGCGCGACGAGAAGTAGTGTGCGGCGGTTCATGTGGAATATCTCCAGCTTGAGTTGAGGGTTGGCCAATGTGGTCGGCGAGTGACGACGGCGGGCAGACTACTCCTTGACCGGCTCGCACTCGGTGAGCCAGCGGACCATGTTCTTGGTCACCTTCTCGGCGGCGTCCTGCTGCACAAAGTGATCGGCCTCGGGAATGGTGATCAGGGTCAGTTCGTTGTCGATCCAATTCCAAGTGCCGTCTAGCGCGCCGGGGAGTAGCGCCTTGTCTTTGAGGCCGTGGAACATGAGGACCGGGCATTTGATTTTGGGCAACTCCTGCTCCGGCAGATCGGAGTAGGGCTCCTTGGGATAATTGGCCTTGTAGTAGTTGAGCATCGCCTCGATATCGGACCGCTTGAAGGCCTCGACATACTTCTTGCGGGCTTCCTTGTCCTTCACCCAAAAGGTAAGCATGGCGGGCGCCACTTGCTTGGCGGCGTCGGCCTTTTGGAAGTTGCGCGCGTATTGGCTGTTCTTTTGCTGCTCGGGATTGTTCTTCAGTTCGCGCATCAGCCCCTTGGGGTGCGGCAGGTTCAAGATGATGAGCCGCTCGGTCATATCGGGCTTCTGCATGGCGAAACTCCAGGCGACCATGCCACCCCAATCGTGTCCGACGATCACCGCCTTGTCGCGCTCGAAGTGTTTGACGACCGCGGCGATGTCGCCCACCAATTTGTCGACGGCGTAATTTTCCACCCCGGCCGGCTTGTCGCTTTGGTTGTAGCCGCGCATGTCGACGGCCACGACTTGAAAGTGTTTGGCCAGCGCGGGCATCTGCTCGCGCCACGAGTACCAATAGTCGGGGAAGCCGTGGATGAGCACGACCAGCGGCCCCTGGCCGGCGGTGACGTAGTGGATCTTCACACCGTCCGAATCTGCGAATCCATGTTCGCCGAGATCGGTGGGTTCGATTTCGGCCGGCGTCTGATCGGCGGCGTGCGACATGGTGGCGACTCCGATGACCGCAGTAGCAAGGACGAGCGCGCACAGCAAAGTGCGAAACATGAAGCGCATGACCGATACTCCCAAGCTGAGCGCCCGCGGCAAGGAGAACCGCCTGCCGGGGCGACCGAATTTGATTTGACGCGCGATGAACAGGCGAGACTAACGGCGCTGGCAGCAGGCGTCAAGCAGCGAGCGCGCTTGACTTTGCGCCGGCTCGCTCCTAGTCTGACGGGCGCATTTTCGGGCTGTGGCGACAGGGGGCGAGCAGGCTGTCCCCACTCGACTAGCAATCGACAATGTAGGTGTTCGGTTCGCGCAGCGGTGTGGAATGACGCGGCGCGGCGCTCGTCTTGCTTCTTCTCTTAATCAGCGGCTTTGAGGATATCGCGATGCGGCATATGCGGCGCGCGTGGTTCGGTTATGTGCTGATGGCGATTTGTTCGTTGGGGATGGCCGACTACTGGCTGCATGCCGACGAGCCAACTGAGAAACCGGCGGCCGGCCAGGCCAAGCCCGAGCGGCGGAGCAGCTTGCGGGAGCGAAAGCGAAAAGCCAAAGAGGCGGAAGACGCGGCCAAGCGCGCGATTCCGGTCGATCCGAGCATTCCGCTGGAGCGGCCGGCCAACTGGCCCAAGGATCATCCGCTGCCGCAAGTCGCCTCGAACTGCGCGCGCTGCCACCTGACGGCGGGGCGCGAGTTGACGACGGCGGTGGTCGACTTTGCCCATAGCGTGCATGACCTCAACGAGCTTTCTTGCGTGGATTGCCACGGCGGCAACACCAAGGACAACGTGGAGGCGCACGAACAGGAGTTTGGCTTTATCGGCACCAAGCTCAGCGCGCACCTGGCCAAGTGCGCGGAGTGCCATCAAGAGCAGGCCGACATGCTGGCCGGCGGCCCACATCACTGGGATTTTTCGCAGCGTATCAACACCCGGTACCCGATGTGCATCGATTGCCACGGCAATCACGACGTGGGGAACCCGCCGGGGGATTTCACGCTGGCGCAGGTATGTGAAGACTGTCATCGCGACCTGAATGGCGAATTCCCGCAGCTTGCCTCGGTGGTGCATGCCAACGACCGGCTTTGGCAAACGATTCAGCAAATTCGGGAAGAAAAGCTGGGACAAACGACCGAGCGCGTGCCGAAAGAGTTGCAGCCCAAAGTCGATGCGTTGCGTCACGACACGATGCAAGTGATGCACCAATCGAAGGAAATAACGGCCGCTGAGGCCAAGGGGCTATGCGAGCGGACCGACGCCGTGCAAAAAGAGTTGCAAAATTGGTTGAAAGGGGCGGCCGGTCGATCTTAGATTGAATAACATCTCCGCGCACCAGGTTTCGGCGGCTGCGACCGTCGCATCTCAGGAGGAAGTCATGATCCACCCTTGCAATCGACGCCGATTCTTGCGCCAGGCGGGCGCCGCCGGGTTCGCCGCGGGACTGTCGAACCGCATCGCCCTGCCAACCTTGTACGCCGGCGAGGCGGCGACTGGATCGGGCAAGGCCGATGTCGGCATCGCGCGCGCGTCGAGCATGGAAGACGCCACTCGCAAAGCGGTGGAACTGGCGGGCGGCATGGACTTCATCAAGCCGGATCAGACGATCCTCATCAAGCCGAATGTGACCGGCGCCGCGCCGAACCCCACCACAACCAATCCGGAGACGCTCTACGCGGTGATCAAGCTGGTGGCCGAAAAGGGGCCCAAGCGGATCATTGTGGCCGACCGCAGCTTTTCTCCGATCTTCGACACCAGCACGCCCAAGACCATCGACGTGATGAAGCGCGTGGGACATGTGGACGCGGTGAACCAGGCGATTTCGGATGTGAAGGCGCCGGTGGTGGCGGTGGGTTTGGAAGACTGCGCGGCGGAGTTTGAACTATTGGGGTTGCCGCGCGACACACAGCACTGGCGCCGCATCAAGCCCGAAAAGGCCACGCACTGGCCGGATGGGTTTGAGCTGGCGGAGTTGTTGTTCGCGGTGGATCACGTGATCAACGTGCCGGTGATCAAGACGCACTTTCAGGCGTGGTTCACCATGTCGATGAAGGCGTTTGTCGGCATGAGCCATCACCGCGCGCGGCGCGAGTTTCACAATTCGTTTGCCGGCGGCAACGACTTGATGGATCAGAAGCGCTCGGGCAGCCGGCGGCGGCGCGGCCCCGAAGGACGACGCAAGGACGTGGAGGAGGTGAAGCCGCTGGTGAATCGGGTCGCGGAGTTGAACCTGGGCATCACGCCTGCGATGAACATCTTGGACGGCACGCGCAGCTTTGTGTTTGGCGGTCCGTCGAGCGGCGACACGGTCGACCCCAAGTTGATCGTTGCCAGTCGCGACCGTATCGCCGCGGACGCCACCGGCGTGGCGGTGCTCAAACATTACGGCACCGAGTATCGCCTGCAGCGCCATAGCGTGTGGGAGGCGCCGTTCATCCAGCACGCGATCGCCATTGGCCTGGGGATCGATGGATTGGACAAGTTGAACCTCAAGCATCACGGCCTGGACGACGATATCGCCAGCATCCGCGAGATGCTTATCTAAGCAAGGCGCCGCGCGATGACGGTACTGCGCACGCCGGACGAGCGGTTTGCCGACCTGCCCGATTTTCCATACGCGCCGCGTTACGTCGAGGTGCGCGGCCTGCGGATGCACTATGTCGACGAAGGGCCGGCGGACGAGGGCGCCGCTGGCTCAGCCGCAACGATTCTTTGCCTGCATGGCGAGCCAACCTGGTCGTTTTTGTATCGCAAGATGATCCCCGCGCTGTCGCGCCGGCATCGCGTGGTGGCGCCCGATATGATTGGCTTTGGCCGTTCCGACAAGCCGGCCGAGCGCGCGGCGTACACGTTTCAAATGCACCGCGACCTGATGGCGGGCTTTGTCGAGGCGCTCGATCTGCGCGACATCACGCTGGTCTGCCAGGATTGGGGGGGATTGATCGGTCTGCGGCTGGCGGCCGAGATGGACGAGCGATTTGCCCGACTGGTCATCATGAACACCGGCTTGCCAACGGGCGACGAGCCGATGAGCGAGGGCTTCAAACGTTGGCGCGACTTTGCCGCCAGCATCGACGACTTGCCAGTTGGCTTCATCATGCTGCGGACCTTGGTGGGCGGGGACGCGCTCGACCCGCGCATTATCGCCGCTTACGAGGCGCCGTTTCCGGACGCAAGCTACAAGGCGGGGGCGGCGCAATTTCCGTTGCTGGTGCCCGTGACGCCCGACGACCCGGCATCGGAGTCGATGCGCGCGGCGCGGCGGCGACTGGCCGAGTGGCGAAAGCCCGCCTTGGTGATGTTCTCCGATGGCGACCCAATCACGCGCGGGGGGGATCGCTTTTTCCGCAAGTTGATCCCGTCGGCAGTGGAACAACCAGAGATCGAGATCGCCGGCGGCAGTCACTTCCTCCAAGAGGACAAGGGGGAGGAAATCGCCGAGCAAATTCTGGCGTTTCTGGAGCGCACGCGCGGGTAGGCGCAAGCCGCATCTTTTCGCAGACCACCCAAACCGCCCAGCGTCGATTGACGTTTTTTGCCTTGCTGGCCTATGCTCCCCAGCCCTAGCTGCCTGAGAACGGCGGGCTAGTGCAGCACAGCGGCCAATCAGCAAAGGGCAAGACAGTGACACCCGCGACGAGCACCCTGCGACGAATCGACGGCGCGCACGTGCGCCTAGCCGGACCACACCAACGGGCAGCGCCCAAGCGCTTGCCGCTTGGCGACATTGGGCAGGCACATCTGATTGGGGCGTGCCGGCCCGAGATGCAGTCGCTGGCGGTGGTGCTTGCGGGACTTGGTTGGCGCTTGACGGGCTCCGACGCCAGCCTGTATCGAGCGCAGTATTTGCGCAGCGCGCGGCTGCGGATCGTGGCCGGTCACTCGGCGCGTCATTTGCCGCACAGCGCCGATTGTGTGATCTACGCCGACGACGTATCGCGGGACAATGGCATGCGGCGCGCCGCCGCGCAGCGCGGAGCGCCCACGCTGAGCCACTCGCAGTTTGTGAGTCAACTGCTGCACGATCGCGCGGGGATCGTCGTCGCCAGCGGCCGCCCGGCGAGCGCAGCGGCGGCGATATTGGCAAACATCTTGGTCGAGGCCGAGCGCGATCCTTGCGTGCTGCTGCGCGCCACGCCGCTCGATTGGCAAAGCGGCGGTCGCTACGGCGCGGGGCCCTTGCTGGTGGTCGAGGCGCCACTGGCGCAGACCTGCACGGCCAGACCCCAGGCCGCGGCGCTGTTGGACGCCGACGATTACGCGGGCGCGCTGCGACTAGCGCGCAGCGTGGCGCCGGAGGGACTGCTGGCGGTCAACGCCGAATGCCCGGCCGCGCTGCAGGCGGCGGAGGCGGCGCAATGCCGCACGACGACGTTTGGCGCTGGTGGCCAGTGGCGAGCGGAAAACTTGCGCGGGGAGCGCGGCTGCTATTCGTTTACGCTCGTGGGACACGATCAGCCGCTGGGAGAGTGCCGATTGCGAGTTGCTGGCCGGCATCAAGCGCAAGCCGCGCTAGCCGCCTTGGCCGTGGCGGGCGAACTCAAGATCGAACCGGCAACGATGCTGGCCGCCGCCAGTCGGCACGCGGGATTGCGGAATCGAGCGCACCTTGTCGCGGAGTCTGGCGGTGTGGCCATGGTGCGCGACGATGCCCAAGATCCGGCGTCGATCGCTGCGGCGCTGGCGACGATTCGAGAAATGCTGCCGGGGCGTCGGCTGTGGTGCGTGTTCGAGCCAGATTCCGCCGCGGCGATGATGAGCCGACTGGACGCCTTTGCCGCAAGCCTGCACAATGCCGACAGAGTGCTGGTGACCGATGCCACAGGCGGTGGCGACGCGGACGAGCGCCTGGCGGCGACCGACGCCTTGGTACGGCGATTGCCCACATATGCGGCCGCCGTGGCCGAGCCTTGCCCGCTGGGACTGGTGGATCGGCTGGCGCGCGAAGCGGTGGGGGGCGACGTGGTGGCGCTGATCGGCGCGGGAGACATAGGAAACATTGCTCATGCCCTTGCTAAGCGGCTTCGAAGAGATCTTGCGCCAGGCTGAACCGTTGGCGCCGCACACCTGGCTGGGCCTGGGGGGAGCGGCCGAGTATTTTGCCGAGCCGCGTAACCTGGACGAGTTGCAGGCGCTGGCGCGCCATTGCAGCGAGGAAAACCTGCCGTTGCGAATGCTCGGCGGCGGCTCGAATGTGTTGGTGCGCAGCGAAGGGGTTGCGGGGGTCGTCATTCGACTCTCGGCGGGGGACTTTAGCGCGATCCACGCCAGCGGTCGGCAGGTGACCGCGGGCAGCGGCGCCAAGCTGGGGCATGTGATATCGGTCGCAGTGCGCGAAGGACTGGGGGGCATGGAGACGTTGGTGGGCATTCCGGGCACGGTCGGCGGCGCGCTGCATGGAAATGCGGGCAGCCGCGGCGGCGATATCGGTCAATGGGCTTCGCAGGCGGTGGTGATGACCCGCACCGGCGAACTGATCACCCGCGAGCGCGAAGACATGGTGTTCGCCTATCGGCAGAGCAGCCTGGACGAACTGGCCATTGTCTCGGCGCGATTTGAACTGGAGCCAGACGATCCCACCGAGTTGACCAAGCGCATGCAGCGGCAATGGATCGTGAAGAAGGCGCAGCAGCCGCTAGGGCATCAGAACTCGGGCTGCATCTTCAAGAGTCCGCGTGGCATGAGCGCGGGGGAGTTGATCGAGCAAGCGGGGCTTAAAGGCGCCAAAGTCGGCGGCGCTGAGGTGAGTGGCCGGCACGCGAACTTCATCGTGGCCGAGCCAGGGGCCAGCAGCAACGACGTGCTGCGGCTGATCGACCTGATTCGCGCGCGGGTCGCCGAGCGATTGGGCGTGGAGCTCGAACAGGAAATCGAAGTCTGGTAGCGACGCATTTCAGCCAAGGAAGGTTGAACGCATGAAGCCCCCGAAACAACCGCCCCCCAAGCCGAAGGCGACCGGCGGGTTGTCATCCTTGATCCGCCCGCTGTTTAGCCGGCCGCTGCGTTACGTCACGTTGCCGGCGCTCTGCCTGGCGGCGATGGTCGGCGGTACGGCGCTGCTGTGGCGGCAGGTTGGCCCGCGCGTCGCCGCGCGGACGGAATATCAATTGACGAGCGACGCTTTGGAGCTGACGCCGCTGCCGAGTTGGATTCATACCAACATCGCCGATGAGGTGCTGCGGCAATTGACGGCGGGGGGACCGGTGTCGGTGCTCGACGAGGGATTGCCCGAGCGCGTGTATCAGGCGCTGGCGGTGCATCCTTGGATCGCCAAGGTCGTGCGCGTGGAGAAGCAATTTCCGGCGCGCGTGCGGGCCGAAGTGATTTATCGCCGCCCAGTGTGCATGGTGGAAGTTCCGCTGGCGATGGATGAGTTGCCCGACGAGGAAGACCCCAACTTCGCTCCTGGCGACGCGCGTCCGGCGCGGCACGGCGGGCTGTATCCGGTCGACGCGGGGAGCGTGCTGCTGCCGACGGCTGACTTTTCTCGCGCGCAGGCGCGGCGCTATCCGCGGCTATCGGACATTCATACGCTGCCGCTGGGACCGGTCGGCACGGCCTGGGGAGACGCGCGGGTGGCGGGAGGCGCCGAGATCGCCGCGGCGCTAGCCAACGACTGGGAACGCCTGAAACTGCACCGCATCGCGCCCTCCGAGCAGCCGCAGTCGGGGGGCTCCAGCGACGACTACAGCTACGACATCATTGCGCGCGATGGCACGCGCATTGTGTGGGGGCAGCGGCCATCCAGCACGTTTGGCGACGAAGTGTCGGCGACGGAAAAAGTGAGCCGGCTGCACAAACACTTGTCGCAAGGGGGGACCGAATCGGCGAACCCCAGCCCCGCGATCGATTTGGATATTCGTTACGAGACGGGCGTGAGCGTGGCGCCGCGGACGGCGAAGAAGAGCGCCGCGACCAAGACCAAGTAAGGTCGCTGGTCAGCCCTCGGCCTTGATGCGGGCCAACTCGGCTTCGGTGGCGGCGACTTCTTTCTCTAGCTGCGCCAGTTCTTGCGGGTCGTCATTCTGCTTGCGCGCTCCGGCCACCTGCTGACGCAGCTTCTGAAGCTTTTGCGTCAGCACGTCCCAGCGTTTTTTCGCTTTCTTGTCCATCCGGCGAGATCCTGTCGCAAGGTGGGTTGCCGATCGGGGCAAACAATTGGCCAGCGAATCAACTGGCGGGCGCTTCGGCAGCAGGGGGCGCAACAACGGGGGGCGCGGTTTCGGCGGGCTTGTTTTTCTCTGGCAGGTTACGCAGCACGCCCGAGACGCAGACCACGGCGATGGCCAGCCACATATTGAGCGTGAGCCAGAACTTGCGGTTTTGACGAAAGCGCTCGGCCGCCGGACTGCGCCCCACCAACATGGTGGCGATGAAAAAGACGGCCAGCGCCAACAAGAACTTCACGCCAAAAAACCCGTGATAGGCGCCGTCGCCCTTATGATGCTGCAATGCGCCAACAAAGTTGAACAATCCGCTGAGTAGCAAAAAGCCAATCGACGCGTGCACCGGAATCGCCCAGTGAGCGCGGACGCCGTCGTGCACCTTTTGTTGAGTGTCGGCCGGCAGCTCGGACACGGTGGGGAGCAGCACCCGGCGCATGAAGATCGTGCCCCCCACGGCGGTGATCGCGGCCAGGATGTGCATCCAGCGAAACAGGATCGGCAGAATCAACTCCACGATGGACTCCTCGAATGATGGACTAAAGCGCTAATCGCCGCGCGTTGAATCTAGGCGCCATGGTCCAGTTTGTCCACCGGGGGCGCTTCGTCGGTTGGCGGAAGACCGTCCCGCAGCAACTCATCGACCAGCGCCAAGGCGTCGCGCTTGCTGCGAATCCGCTTTTCCAACTGGGCGTCGCGGACCAGGTCGAGCAGACGCTGGAACTGCTTGCCGGGCGAAAGCCCATGTCGGATCAGATCGTGCCCGGTGACGAGCGCCGGCGGGTTGAAATCTGCGAGCGGCATTTGGAGCAAGTGCCGGCAATACTCGACGTCTGCGATGTCGCCCGTCGAGGCGAGCGCGTCGGCCTCGTGCAGGTCGAGCAGTTCGGAAGCGCCTGCGTGGGTGAGCGTGCGCTGCAGCTTGGCCCAGCGCATCTGCCGGGCGCAGCTCAGATATTGGTGATGGCGCACCAGCCAAGTGACTTGTTGCCGCTCGCGCGTGGAAAGCCGCCAGCGCTGGCAAAGCCTGGCGGCGATCGTCGCGCCGATGGTTTCGTGTTCGTAAAACGTGAGCTTGCCGCGAGATTTCGCCATGGCGCGCGGCTTGCCAGCGTCGTGCAAGAGCGCGGCCAGCGCCAGCTCGAAAGTCGGCTCGCGGAGCAGGCCGAGCACCAAGAGCGTGTGATCCCAGAGATCGTGCTGCGGATAGAGCGGTTTGTGCTGCGGAATACCACGCATCGCCGCCACCTCGGGCAGCACCATCTCCTGCAGGCCGCTCTCGGCCAGCAGCTCCAGAGCGCGAACGCGACCGGGCGAGATCAGCATCAGGCGCATCTCGTGGGCCACGCGCTCGGCGCTGACCACTTCGATCTGGCGGGCCATGTCGCGCACGGCCGTTAGCGCCGCGGGATCGAGGGCGAAATCGAAGGTCGCGGCAAAACGGACGGCGCGCAGCATGCGCAGCTTGTCCTCGGCAAAGCGCTCGCGCGGGTCGCCAATGGCGCGCACGACGCGCGCCGCGAGGTCGGCTTGTCCGCCCACAAAGTCGATCACCTCGCCGGTCGCGGGGTCGTAGAACAGGCCGTTGATGGTGAAGTCGCGGCGCAGCGCGTCCTCGCGCGGTTCGGAGAAGACCACCGCCTCGGGGCGACGGCCATCGCGATACTCCACATCGCGGCGGAAGGTGGCGACCTCGACCTGCCCGGCGCCGGGGGAACCGACGACGGTAATCACTCCGAACGCGGCGCCGATGGCGTAGGTGCGGCGCGGCCCAAAGAGTTGCCGCACCGCCTCGGGCTGCGCGCTGGTGGCGACGTCGTAATCCTTGGGGACGCGCCCCAACACCTGGTCGCGCACACAACCGCCGGCCCAATAGGCGATGTGCCCGGCTTGGCGCAAACGCTCGACGACGCGCGTGGCGAACTCGCGCTGCTTGGCGGGATCGGGCTGGGTGAGGTCGTTGGACTGCATTGCAAAGGTTCGCGCGCGCTGAACGAGGGCCGGAGCCATCTTACGAGCAACGCGACCCGCTCCCAAGCGCCGGTCAGGCCAAGGCCGGCTGACGCATGGTCGCCATGGCCTGGTCGATCCACTGCCGCGCTCGCTGGCGGCTGGCGTCGTCCAAGGAAAATTCTCGTTCGCGATTGGGATACAGGAAATGAAGCGCGAGGCTGGCCGGAGGTTCGCCGAGAATCTGCTCGGCGGCGATTCCATAGACCAGCATCTGCAACTCGTATGCGGCGGCGGCCGTCTTCACTTGGCCGGCAGCGACCCGGTTGGTTTTGTAGTCGAGCAGATGCCAGCGGCCGGCATCGTCCTGGTACAGACAGTCGATGAAACCGTGCAACAGCGGCCCGCCAGCGCCGGCGTCGGCCGGAGGCCAGCTCAAGAGAAACTCCAGCTCGGTGAAGACTTGCCGCGCTTGGCGCATGGCCTGGGCGCGGGGGGTGTCCAAGAAGCGCTCGATGAGTCGCGCCGCTTCGTCGGCGTCGGCCGCAGCGCCGCGCAGCATTTCGGCATGGTGGCGAGCGCGGGCCGCCACATCGAGCGGCGCCACGGCGTCGAACTCGGCCAGCACGGCATGGACCATCGTGCCAAAGCGGCGAGGATCGACGTTCCACGGCCGGGTCTCTTCGGGCGAATCAGCGCCGGCCTCAGGCGCATCGGTTTCCTCGGACTCGGTCGCTTCCAGCGGCAGGAGCAAACCGGAAATCTGCGAAAAGGAAAACCGGCGCCGCGCGGACAAATCGGGAGCGATGGGATCGACGCCAGCCAGTGGCCGTCCGCGCTTCGCGCGCGCGTCGGCGATGGCTTGAATGAAATTGGGCGGATGCGACCGCGCGTGCTCGCCTTTCGCATCGGGTGGCGATTGAGTGACGCGAATCTGTGGGATCGGCCCCGCTCCGGCGCCGCAATAATCGCCATTTACGAGATTGAACCGGTCTTGCAGCAACCTCATCCAATGCGTCTTTTGTTCGTCCAGGTTCTTGAGGCCGGCGGAGAGAATCAGGTAATCGGCGGCGCGCGTGGTGGCCACATAGAAGAGACGCGTCGATTCTTCCTCGTCGGCCGGCCGCTCTCGCTGTTGATACAGATCGATGCCGCAGTTGGCGTCTCGGTCGGGGTCTAACGCGTCGAGTTTGACCAGGGGTCCTAGCTCGCGATCCAAGATGGCCGGCGGCTGCGAAGGAGGCTCTTTGCGGGCGAGGTCTGGAACGACAACCACCGGAAACTCCAGACCCTTGGCCTGATGAATCGTCATCAGGCGAACCACGTCGCTATTTTCGGCTTGCGTGGCGGCCAGCGCTTCTTTGGGAGGGTCGCCAACGCAATCGGCGATTTCGGCGATGTAGTCCGACAGGGTCAGCACGCCGGCGGCATCGAACTGGCGGGCCATGTCGATCAGCTTGTGCAGATTGGCGAGCTTGCGCTGACCAAGGAACTCGCCGAGCAACACGGCGTCGTAGGCGGTTTGGTCGAGCAACTCGGCGATGAGACCGGCGATGCTGTCGCGATCTTTGCGCTGGCGCAATTCGCGCAACAGATCGCGGGCGCGGGTCGCAACCTGGCGGTCGGCCGCGCTAAGTTCTGGCGGGAGTTCGGCCGCGAACAAATTCGCGCTCAGGCCCGCGGGAGGCTGAGCCAGCCAGTAGAGTCCCTCGTCGCTGAGGCCGAAGAACGGACTGCGCAACGCGCCCGCCAGGCTCACTTCGTCGGCGGGATGGGCGATGGCGCGCAGCGCGTTCAAGAGATCGAAGACCTCTTGCTGAGAGTAGAAGGCGTGTCCGCCGACCAGGTAATACGGAACGCCATGGCGCTGTAGGGCCTCTTCGTAATAGCGAACATCGGGGAGGGCGCGAAAGAGCATGGCGACGTCGCCATAGCGAACCGGGCGCGCCAAGGGCGCGCCGCTGGCGTCCTTGCCGACGACAATCGGCGCCTGCTCCGCGACCAGTTCCGCGATGCGGCGCGCGACGCAATCGGCCTCGCGCGGGCGTGAAACAGCGACTGGCTCATTGGGATCCTCGGCGAGCGACCACAAGAACTCGATCGTCGGTCCTTGAACCACCTGCTCGCGCTTGGCGCTCAAGGCCTCGTAGTGCTGGATCTCGTGGTCGAACAGGGCGTTGACGAAGTCGATGATGGCCGGCTGACTGCGAAAGTTCTCTGTCAGCGGCAACTGCCCTTCCGCGGGTAGTTCGTCGCGCAGTTGACGAAACACCTCGGGCTCGGCGCCGCGAAAACGATAGATCGACTGCTTGGCGTCGCCGACGATGAACAACATGCCGAGTTGAAACTCGTTGTCGCAGAGCGCCTTGGCGATTTCGACCTGCATTTGATCGGTGTCTTGAAACTCGTCGATCAACAAGAGGTGGGTTCGCTCGGCTTGTTGCTTGCGCAGTTCGCCGCTGTTGTCGTCGCGGAGCAAGCGCCAGGCGTGAATGAGCAGATCATCGAAATCGAGGGCGCCCGCCTCCGCCTTGCGGGCCTCGTACTCGGCTTTGACCTGTTGGGCCAGGCGGAGCACCGCCAGGCCGCTTTTAGCGGCCGGCAGCGCCGCGGGAGAATGCCACGCAAAATGTTTCCAGTTTTCGTTTACCCATTTGCGAAGCTCCGTGAACGCTTTCTTGATCGACTCGTACACCTCGGGAGAAGACCAGACCTTGGCGCCCCCGCCGCCTTGCACCTTCGCGTTCTCTTCGATGAGGTCGAGCGCATCGGCGGATAGCTGACCCTGGGCCAGTTGGTCGAACGTGCTCAAGAGGATCGCGCAGCGCTGGGCCATGACTTGGTGGTCTGGCGTCTGCTGCGCCAGGATACGCCGCGCCGTCTGCGCACAAGGCAATTGGAACAGGGAACGGATCACGGCGGCGCGGCCGTGCCGATTGAAATAGTCTTCCCAGCAGGCGACCAATTGCTCTGGCGTAAATTGAATGAACCGATCGATGCTGGTGCGGCCGCGTCCGCGGATCATCGCCTGCGCCTTTTGGCGCAGTCCGACGAGTCCGAACTGCACGGCCAGATCGCGAAACTCCGCGTCGTCCGCGCGCAGGCGAGCTTCGATCACGGTCTCGGCGGCGGTGGCCAGCAGGCTGCGCGATTGCACTTCGTCGAACATGACGAAGTTAGGATCGAGCCCCGCCTCGGGCGCATGCGCCCGGAGCAGGTTGCCGCAGAACGAGTGGATGGTGCTGATCCGCGCGGTGTGCAAGCGGCGCTGCAGTTTCAGCCAGTAGTCGCATTCTGCTGGGGTAGTCGCCTCGCGCAGGCGGCGCGTCACCTCTTTGCGCAGGCGGTCGCGCATTTCGCGCGCGGCAGGATCGGTGAAGGTGATGGCGATCAAGTTCGGCAGGTCGACGCCGTCTGGCCCCAGATGCGACAACAATCGCCGCGTGAGAACCGCGGTCTTGCCGCAACCGGCGCCGGCCGAAAGGCCGATCGAAACATGGCGTGTTTCGATCGCGGCGACCTGCTGGGGGGTGGGATTTATGGTTTGGGCGTCGGTGGCCATGCTTTTTCCAATGCGCGCGTTTGACCGACGCGACATACCGTGCGGTAGTCGCAGTACGAAGTGCATTTGTCGTTCAGACTGTGGACCGGAAATTGACCTTTGCGGATCCCGGCCACAAGCTCAAACAACTTTTGGGTGAGCTGTTCCATCTGCTCGATCCAACCGGGATCGATCACGAGGTCGCCGTCTTCGATCGTGACCAGTTCGGCGATCTGCTGGTAACCCTTGCCCTTGACCTGCCAATAACCCATTGAGCCAGGGAGGGCCGCGGGAAAGATCTGCCGCGCGGCGAGCGTGTACAGATCGAGTTGCAATGTCGTGCCGTCGACGGCCGCGTGATCTTTTGCGGTGGGGGGATTGCCCGACTTGTAGTCGATGATGCGGAACACTGGGACGCCAGCGTGCTCTCCCAGATCAACGCGGTCGATGCGCCCGGAGATGCTGAGCGACTGACCATCGTGGCGCAAGATGAGCGGCTCGGTGGTCGAAGCGGGGTCGTCGCTCTTTTTCGCCAAGCCAAACGACACTTCAAAGTGGGCCGGCGCCGGTTGGTCGCCGATGCCGAATGACTTCAAGTCGATGCATTGCCGCGGATAACGTTCTGCCCAGCGGAGCAACGTGCCGAGGGTGATGTCGCGGAGGCCTTTTTCCAGTTCGGCGCCATAATCGGCCGCGGCGGCGATGTCGCGCAGTGCATCGCGGAGGTATTCGGCAATGCGTTCTTCATCGGCCTCTGTGGGCTGATAGGGTCCGTTGTGCTCCTGGTTCAGCCGGGAGTGCAACCGCGCCAACGCAGCGTGCAGCCACAAGCCGCGCTGGGCCAAGTCGACTTCGATGCCGAGGGGGGGCAAAGGCTCCAGTTTGAGGACACGATCCAGCAGGAACTGAAACGGGCAAGTGGCGTATTGCTCTAGCTGGCTGGCGCTCCAGACGCGCGACTCGTCGAACTGGCTCGCCAAGCGCCGCGCGATCGCAACGCTGTCGAACAGGCCCTCAAAGGGACCATAGTCACGCCCGCGGCGGTTTTGCACCGCAACCAGCCCAGCGGCCATCCCCGATTCGGCGCCGCTTTGCAGAACCGAGGCGAGCAATTGGTCGTCGCCATCTTCCACCAGTCGATGGACTGAGGCGCACCGCGCGTCGGCCACGCACAAGGGGGGCTGATCGAGGTCGTAGACCGGGCGTGGATCGGTGGCGTCGCGCCGAGCGGCGGCCCCGACCAGTCGGGAGACTTCGTCCAGATAGGGACTGGGCAGCAGCGGCCGCGCGCGATCGTCGAGCGCCGCGTAGGACAAGTGCAACGACTCGTCGGCGCGGGTGACCAACTCGTAGAAGAGCAGCATCTCTTCGTCGTCGAACTCGGCGGCGGTTTGCAGGCGGATCTTGGCGTCGCGCAAACGATCGATGTCGGCGTCTTGGCAAATGCCAGAGCTGCGCCGATGCGGATAGCTCTCTTCCGACATGCCGGCCAGGAAGAGATGACGCACTCGCACCGCGCGGGCGGCGGCGGCGCCGAGCACCCGCACGCGGCCGGTGTCGTCGATCGAAAGCGGAATTTCTTCGCGGCTGGCCGTTTCGGTCAGCCAATCGATCAGTTCGGCGCGATCGAATCGAGGGGGGGCCTGCCCCAATTGGTTCGCCAGGCGATCTTCGTCTTCGAGCGCCTCGCACAGCCGCCGCAAGGCCGCGCGGTCGCGCGCCCCGTCGGCGTCTTGCAGCTTGGCGTCCATACCGATGTCGCGGGCGAAGTGGTTGAGCGCTTTCGCCCACTGGCTGGGGGTGGCGTCGGCCGGCAGGGCGTCGATGCGCCGCGCCAGTTCGATCAGCGCCGGGGCGCAGCGGCGCGCGGTCAGAATGCGCCGCCGCACGCGGGCGCCGCTTTCGGGATTGTCGCCGCTGGGGGGCGGAAGCTCATCGATGTCGCGCTGCGCCTGGCGACCGACGCGATCGAGCAATTCCGCGCGGCCGGAGAGAACTTGCAGATCGTGAATCAGCCATTCGACGTCGGCCAGCAAGCGGTCGCTGGCGGGCTCGTCGCTAGCCAATTGGTAGTAGCTACTGCCCAGCGCCGCGATGACTTGTCGATAGGGCCAATCCTGCGAATCGAGCCGGAGCAGACCCAGTAGCGCGCGCACGGCCGGGGAGCGATTGAGCGTTTCACGGGCGTCGATGGCCACCGGCACTCCGATCCGCGTGAAGATTTCACGCGCCAGATCGGCCACCGGCGGCAACTGGCGAAAGACCACGGCGATATCGCCAGGCGCTACGGGGGGCTGCTGGCCGTCTCCCAAGAGCAATCGCTTGACGTCGCGCGCCACGCATTCCAATTCGCGCACTTCGGATGCGGCGGCGGTGATAACCACTTCTGATCCAGGTTCAATGGACGACTGCGCGGCGGGAGGAAGAAAAATCTGTTCTTCGAGGCGGCGCAAAGCAGCCGGCAGAGGCTCGGCGCGGCGCTCGGTCCACACGACCTCAAGCTGGGGGAAGAGCGTCCGCAAGTGGTCGAGCGTGTCGTGCGACTTGCGAAAGCAATCGGCGCGGCGCAACTCGCCTTCCAGCGGCAAGCTGATCCACAGCTCGTCGATCCACTGTGTGAGCAGGTCAAGAATCTCGCGCTGGGTGCGGGTGAAATCGGTGAAGCCGTCGGCGGTGACTCGGCGCAAGCGATCGTAGGGGCGGCGTTGGCCGCCGTGGAGCAACTCGCGCGCGGTCCAAAAACGGCCCTGCGCGTCATAAAGCTGATGATCGCGCAGACGCTCCTGATAGGCGACATAGATGGCGGCCAACTCGCGATCCTTGTCGCGCATGCGCTTGCCGCGGCACGCCTTGGCAAAGTCATCGGGCCAGACTTCTTGCCGCTTCAGGTCGGCGATGAACTGGTCCAGTTGGTCGATGAAGCCGGGCATGTCGGCGATGGCGGCGAAGTAGCGCAACTCTCCTTGCTCGGCGGCGGCCGAGACAATCGACTCGAGCAGGCGCCGCTTTAACAAGGGAGTCAGTGGGCGAACCGGAGTGGCGGCGAATCGCACCACCGACTCGGCGAATTGCTCAAAGGTGGAGACGCCGGGGCTGAAGCAAGCCGGCAGGTCCGGCGAAATGATCTGCTGGCGAATTGCGCCGGCGCCGCGGGCCGTTGGAGCCAGCCACAGCGCCACGCCCGGCTGCCGGCTAGCCAGGGCCGCACGATGGGCCTGGAGCAGTTGACGCGTCTTTCCGCTGGCGGCGGGTCCAGCGACCACAACAACCCGAGCAGCCATGGGACGGGGCGCCTCCGTGAAAACCGCGATCTGCCCTCTAGCCGAAAAGCAGAGCCCAGACATTGTGAATTGGCGGACTAGACGCCTGATTTAGCCACACTTGCGACCGGCAGGCAAGGCAGGGATGGAAAAAAGGCGCCGCGGCGCAAATAATCATTTGACAAGGGAGTTACGCGAATATTAAACTCCGAAATCAGATCAAGGGTTCGGAACAGCCCGGTGGTCTGCACACCTGCGTACGAAGAGGTTTCTACTCGCCTGGAGATAACCGCGGCGTCGATCGGCGTCGTGCTTGTGTCTCATTTCTTTCTTATTTTTCTCATTCCGAGGAGTCTTTCATGATCAGTCACAGCAAGGAAAGGCGCGGCTTTACGCTGGTCGAGTTGCTGGTGGTGATTGCGATCATCGGCATCTTGATCGCGCTGTTGCTGCCCGCGGTGCAGGCCGCGCGCGAGGCGGCCCGCCGCAACAACTGCAAGAACAACCTCAAGCAGATCGGTCTGGCGCTGCACAACTACGCCAACACCTATGGCAGCCTGCCCCCCTCTTCGACCGATTGGCTGACGGGACCACAGGCCAGCCAGAGCGGGAAGCGCGACTTGGTCGCCGCCTATCCCACCTTTAATGGCCGCAAGCAGATGACGGCCAGCGGCCACACCTATAGCTGGATGGCGCTGATCCTGCCACAAATGGAGCAGGAGGCGATCTATCGGCAGATCAATTTCCGCAATCTGACTTGGCCGCCGTCGGGCGTGAACATCAAGACGACCCCTTGGAATGGCAACGCCTGGCTCAAGCAGATTCCGGGTTATCAATGCCCCTCGTACAAGGGGAACCGCACCTCGAACGCCTTTGCGTACGGTGGTACTCAGGCGGGCGCTCAGCTTGACAATGTGAACTCGGTGGCCATTTCCAATTATGTGGGCATGGGCGCCAGTTTGCAGATGAAGTTGCTGGGTGGCAGCACGGTCAGCGGCGCTTCGACGTTCAATCCGGACGGCGTGATGACCCCCCCCGGCGCCGGACGGCAGGGCGGGGTGAAGTTTCGCGACGTGCTGGACGGCTTGAGCAACACGATTGCCGTGTCCGAAACGCGCGAACAAGGGTTTTCGTCGTGGTACGATGGCAGCGTGGGCGCCGTGTGGGCCCTGCACTGCGATGGCCAGGACCCGATGATGGTGATCGGCGCCAACATCGCGCCCAACACCTTCCCGTATCCGGTCATCAATACGACGCTGACACCGACCCCGGTGCCGAACCTGAACTTTGGCGGCGCCCAAAAGGATCCGCGCTCTGGCGCCACGCAGCCCAAAGTCTTCTTCGCGCAGATGGGGGGCGGCAATCTGACTGGCTGGGGAAACTTTGGCGCCGCCACCTGGTCGTGGGGCCCCAGCAGCCAGCATCCGGGGGTCGTCAACCATGTGATGGCCGACGGCAGCGTGCAATCGTTTAACGACACGATGCCGGCGAACGTTTACTACGCGTTGTCGACCCGATCGGGCAAGGAACCGGCCGACGCCAACTTGGGTGGTGGCGGCTGAGCCAACTGCCTCAGTTGACAATCCAGATCCGATCAGCCGCCGGCGCTCGCGTGCCGGCGGCTGTTTTTTTGAGATGCGCGGCTTGGTTGCCAACGCAAGGCGATTGGCTCAGTAACTTGAGCGCGTCACTTGCCCGGGCTGACCTTGCCACTAACTGGCTTGAGCTTGGGAGTCAGCGTTAGTGTCACCTTGGTCCCAATGGGCGGGATGCGATCGGTAAAGCAGTCGTAAGCCAGCGATTCGTTCGATTGTGAGCTTTCGACCGGCAGGTCGAGCATGGCGCTCGGGAAATTCGATACGCAGATGAAGTCGCCGCTTTCGGCCATGTAGTGCTCTTCGCCGGTCGTTTCGTCTTTCCAAAATCCGCTGCCGCCAAACACCCAAGGTTCGGCGAGCGGCTTGCCCGTCTTGGCGGAGCGCACCCAATCTTGTCCGCGCGCCCGCTGTTGATTTCCTTTTTCGTCCTTCCAATAGATTGTTACATCGACTTCGGGCCCGGTGGCGGCAATGTACTTGGGGCGAAAGGCGACCGGGGCGCCGGGCACGGCGCCGAGCGCCATCAGACCGGCATGCACCACGTAGGCCTTGGCGGGGCAGGCGATGATCGCCTCGTGTTCCTTGGTGCCTTTCCAACACGCCAACAGTTCCAACGGTCCTTCGCGAAAGACGACCTCGCCGCGCAAGACAACCCGTTGATGCTGCAAGTCGAGCCAGGCCTCGGAGTCGGGCGCCAACCGGCGAAGTTTGCTTTGCGGCTGTTTAGAAGAGGGATCGGCGGGGGCAGCCAGCGCTCGAGCGGCGCCCGCCAAGAGGCCACAGCCGCCAAGCCACAGCCATTGACGGCGGCTGAGTCGGGCCGCGGATCGCAGCGTTTTTGGATTGTCGCGCATCGTCGGGGCTCCATCCTGTTTGCCACAAGCTCGATATTGATAAGATACCGGCTTGTCGCGGCGCCGGCCAACGCGCGCCGCCCTGGGGATTTCCTTCTGGATCAACTCAACTCCATGGCTACACCTGGCGCCTTGCGTTGTGAATCGCGACCGCTCGCCGATCTGCCGATCGAATTGCGCGGCCGCAAACTTTGGCACAAATCGACCCCGCAGGCGATTGTGGCCGCCGGCGAGTGGACCGACGACACGCCGGGCTGGAAACTTTGGTCGCGACACTTGAAAAAGCGCGGTGAGCGGTCGCCCGATCTGGCGCATCCGCGGCTGGCGGAATGGCTTGGCTGGTCGGTCGACGCAGAGGGGGACGATTCTCCTTTTTTGCGGCCGCTGGAACTATGCGGTGCTCGCCAAAGCGCTCTACTCAGCGAGAAAGGGCAAAGTCGCGTGCTAGACAGCGCGAGCGCCTGGTTGGCGTCGCCGGCCTGGCTGTCGCACAGCGCGCAGCCGGCGCTTGAGGCGTTGTCCTGGGCCTATGCCCTACCGCGCTTGGCCAGTGTGCTGACCGCCGGCTGTTGGTGGGATTTGCTAGGGCGCATTTTTGAATTGACCAACGATGACGAGCCGACGGATTGGCAACGGCATGGCGAGCGCCACCTGCTGCTGCGCGGGGAACTGCGAACCACGCTGGCGTATTTGTTTCCGGAATTGAAGGCATGCCGGGCGTTGGCGGCCGGGGCGCGCGATTGCGTGCGGCAGAGCTTTGCGGAGTTGACTAGCGCCGAGGGGCTACCCCATGGCGGCTTGTTGCCGCACCTGCGCGGATTGTTGGCCACCTGGTCCCGTTCGCGCTGGCTGGCTGGCCGCGTCAAGAACGGCAGTTGGGATGCGGAGATGCGGGCCTCGCATCAGGCCGTGGCGTGCCAAGCGCTGCGCTTGCTCGACGGCGAAGGCAAGCAATTGCTCGGGAGCAATCAAGGCATCTGGCCGGCCTCTTTGCGGGGCGCTTTGTACGAGGCGGCCAGTGGCAAATCGCGCAAGCTGATCGCTGGCTGGAGCCAACCGGGTAGCCGCAAGCACGCGAAGTGTTTGCCCGACGCGGCCAGCCAGTCGGACGCCGCAAACTGCGCGGTGCTGCGGGTGGATTGGAAGCGCCAAAGCACAGTGCTGGCCGTCGACTATTCGCAGTCGGATGTGTTGATCGAATTGAAGGTGGCGAGGCAGACGTTGCTCGACGGCGTCTGGAAGTTCGAGGCGCAGGTCAACGGAGCGCCGGCGACGCCCGTGTCTGACTGGGAAGCGGTGTGCTGGACCTCCGACGAAGATGTGGTGTACATGGAACTACAGGCCGAGTTGGCGGGCAACTACCGCGCGCAGCGACAAATCTTGCTGGCCCGGCAGGACCAATTCTTGTGGCTCAACGACCTGGTGTTTTCGCCAGTCAGCGGAGCGATCCGCTACCGATCGGTGCTGCCTGTTGCCGCCGGCGTGGCGATTGAGCCGCACGTGGAACACCGCGAAGTGCGATTGGAAGGGGCAAAGGCGACCGCTATGGTGTTGCCGGTGGCGCTGGGCGAGTGGCGCGGCGACACGCGCGACGGAGACCTTTGCGCTAAGGGAGAAAACCTGGAATACAGCGTATCCGCCACAGCGCGCGGGGTGGCGGCGCCCTTGTGGATTGACTTGCGGCAACACAAACGATTGATGGCGCAGACCTGGCGACGACTGGAAGTTGCCGAGGATCGGCGGGTGCTGGCGCGCGACGAGGCGGTGGGCTTTCGGGTGCG
>JAIBBY010000034.1 GCA_019694455.1 Pirellulales bacterium | reverse complement strand
CGACCTTGGGCTGGAGAAAATCGCGTCCAAGCTCAGGCTCGAGCATTTGACTCTGGGATCGCAGGCGATTTCTCCGGCCGGCATCGAGCGACTTGCGCAGTCGTCGACGCTGGAGCATATTGGACTGTCGGGGCGCGCGATGGACGATGAATTCGCTTGCATCGCGCTGCGCGTTCCGTCGCTGACCAGCTTGTATCTCAAGGATGCCGCCATCACGGCGGCGTTCCTTCGACAAGTCGCCGCCACGCCACAGGTAACCGTGCTGCACTTGACGAACTGCCACTTGACGGATGCGGACGCCGCGCACCTGGCCCCGCAAACGTCGTTGACCAGTCTATCAATCACCGACTGTCCGCTGACCGATGCGGGCGTTGCCGCCTTGGGCGCCAAGCCGGCGCTCAATGTACTCGATCTCAGCGGCACGCAGATCACGTCCGCGGCGTTCGCACCGCTCGGACGCTACGGCGCCTTGAATACGCTGTTCCTCAGTCGCACCCTGGTCGACGATTCCTGCATTGACGCCGTGGCGGGCATGTCGAATCTCGATTATGTTTCGTTCGATAACTCCAAGGTCACGCCAGCGGGCATAGCGCGACTGAAGTCGTTGCGGCACGACATTCTGCTCACGGACGAAATGCGATCAGCGCGGTGGTGATTGGCGTCACGGCATGCCGACGAGCTCAAAGCTGCCCCAGTAAAACGGGCTTTGCCATTGCGATTGCTGGCGGACCCACAGCTTGGCCGCATGTAGCGCGGCGGCATAGTCAATGGCGCCGGCGTCGTTGGGCTTGGCGCAGCCGCCGCAGAAATAGGAAATCAGGCTCGCCGCGGCCGCGTCGTCGACAATCCAATTGCTGGCCACCACGCGCCGCGCGCCGGCCACCAAAAAGCCGCGCGACAACGCCCAGACCCCTTCGCCTTGCTGTTGCGGGCCGAAGTTGGTCTGGCAAGCGCTCAAGATCGCCAGGTCACAGTTCTTGAGGTTCAATTCGTAAATCTCGGGCAGGGTGATCTGCCCATCGTCGGCCGGATCGCTGGCGGCGGTCGGACCAGGCGACACCAACAGCGCGCCGAAGAGATTGCTGTACTCTTGATCGCTGACGCCATGACAGGCCAGGTGCAAGATGCGGCACGCCTCGGCGCGGCGGCGCAATTCGGCTTCGGTGGCTCTGTTGCCCGTGAGGCTGACCGCCTCGGCGCCGGCCTTGGCGAATAGATCGCACACCCAGCGCGACTCCTTGCCCGAGTTCGGCAAGGGCGCCAGCTTCATACCAAAACGCGCGGCGCGGTCGATCGTACTATTGCGCGGCGTCTGGGCCAATTGGGGGTCGCGCGGCGTCTGGTTATAGACCGGATCGCCCAGCGAGAGGACGACGCCACCGGCGGCCGGCTGGCGCGAGTCGAGACTGTAGAGGACGCTGGCCGAGGGGCCATAGACGATCGGCGGTCCCACATCGAGGAGATAGCGCGGCTGTGGACCGGGTTCAACGACGAGCGTCTCGAAGGGCAAAAACGCCAGCGCGCCATCGGGAATGACAACCAAACGCTGGAGGTTGCCGGAGAGAATGGCCTCGCGGGCTTCAGTGGGAATTAGCGTGTTCCATAGCGCGGCCAACTTGGGGAGCGCCGAGAGCGCCGTCGACGGTTTGGCCAGTTGCGAAACGAGGCCGTCGTTTTTCTCGCCGATCAGCAGGGTGTGAAGCTTGTCGGCCGTGAGCGGACCCGCCTCGATGCCGAGCGCCTTTGCGTCCTCCGTCGTGATGTCGAGCTTGCTGATCTTCGCTTTGGTTCCGTCCAGGGCCAAGACAAAGGTCGCTTCGTCGCCGATCATGTACGACAGCATCAGCCCATCGGCGCCGACGACGCGGCGCTGGATTTGACCAATCCGGGGCCGGCTGCCGCCGGTGGCCAATAGCGAGCGGTACACTTCGCTCGTCGCGCGGAGCTCGCGATAGAAGGCGTACAGTTCTTCGCGGGCTTGGGTCAGGTCGGCTTCCAGCTTGGCGCGATTCTCGTCGCTGGCGGCGGCGACCTGTGACTCCAGCGAACGAATCCGGGCATTCAGCTCGTTCTCGCGCTGTTTAAGCTGCGTCCGTTCGGCGGCGGAGCGGCCGGCGTGGAGATCGGCGTCGCCAGCGTTGAATTCATCGAGCAGCGAGCGCGCCCGCGAGCGTTCCATGGCGGTAAACGCCTCGTTCGGATCGTTTAGCTCCGCTTGCCAGGCGACCATCAAAGTGAATGCATCTCTTAATTCGGCAAACGCGGTAGCGCGATCCTGTTCGCCGCCCGACGACTGGCCGCGCTGCTCCTCGGCCAGGTCCATTGCTCGGCGCAGGTCGGCGACGGCCTCGTTGCGCTGCCCCAGCGCCCAGAGCGAATTGGCGCGGCGGCCATGCGCGTCGGCGCGCGCATGGGCGGGCATGCCGACGCGCTCCCAAATTTCGATGGCGCGGTCAAAGGAGTCGATGGCCTCGGCGTGTCGATCTTGCGCGGCGCGGAGTTTGCCGATGTTGTAGTAAGAGCGGCCAGTCTCTGGGTCATCGGCGCTGAGCGTTTTCTCGCGCCAGGCGAGCACGCTCGTCCACAGCTCGTCGGCCTGGTCGTATCGCTCTTGGAGAAAGGCCAGGTAGCCGAGATTGTTTACGATTTCCCACGCGCGAGGATGTTCTTTGCCAAGCGCCTTTTCGAAGATGGCCAGCGCGCGGCGATAGAGTTTTTCGGCTTCTTCGTACTTGCGGTCCAGGGTGTGGCGGTTGGCCAGATTGTTGAGGCTCATGGCCACAGCGGGATGATCGGGGCCATAGACTCGTTCGCGAATCGCCAGCACGCGCTGCATCAGCGGGAGGGCTTCGACTTCGCGCCCCTGGTCGATTAGTACGATCGCCAGGTGCGACAGAGCGATGGCTACAATCGCGGAGTCCGGCCCGACCGATTTCTCGAAGATGGCGAGCGCTTGCCGCATGAGAGGCTCGGCCTCGGCGTAACGGCCTTGCTCGGCATACATATAAGCAAGATTGCCGACACCCTTGGCGTATTCGGGGTGCTGCGGCCCGTAGTACTTGAGGTCGATCGCGTTGCCTTTCTTATGCAACTGTTCGGCCTCGGCGTAGCGGCCTTCGCTGGCATAGATCGACGCCAGGGCGCTGAGGCAGTGACCCACGGCGGCATCGTTGCCGCCCAGCTTGGTCTCGCGGATGGCCAGGGCCTGCTTGACGAGCGACTCGGCCTCGCGGTTGCGGCCCAGTTCCTTATACAGATTGGCGAGGTCCATCTGCACGTTGGCCAGCAGCAACGAGTCGCCGTGCGCCGCGCGTTCGATGCGCGTGGCGCGCAAGAATAGTTCTTCAGATTCTTTCGCTTTTCCGATGTCGTCGAACAGATCGCCAAGGTTCTCCAGCGCGTCGACTAGCTCGGGGCTATCGGCGCCGTGGAGCCGAGTGCGAATCGCGATCGCCCGCTCGAGCGCCTGTTGCGCGTCGGCGAGCCGATCGGTGCGCTGATAGGCGATGCCGCGGCGGTCGAGCAACTCGGCCAGCAATTCGGCCTGGGACGGGTCGCTTTCGCGCAGCATCGGCTCGGCGCGGTCGTACAAAGTCAACGCGTCGGCGTAGCGATACTGGGCCCCCACGGCCGCGCCCACCAGTATTATGGCGCGGGCTACTTCCACGCGGTCGGGCGGTTGTGCCCGCTCGTTGGCGGCGAGAATTTTGCGCGCCGCGTCCTCGGCGGATTTGAAGTCGCCGCGATTGAACGAGTCGCCATACCGTTCGACCAATTGCTCGTAGCTTTCGGCCGCCAGCGCCGGGCTGGCGAGCTGCGCGACCACGACGAGAACGACGCAAAACGATCGTTGAACGGACATGACGCCACGCGCCTTCGCAATGAGACGAATTGAAGTTGTCACAGGCAAACACTCCAACCGCTTTTTATCGCTGGGAATCGTTGGGGGCAACATTATCCTCAATCGCGCTCTCGTCCCCCATTACCTAAGGACGACGTCCAATAGAAGGGCCAAAACAAGCGCACGGCGCCTAAGTGGCGAGCGCGGGTTCCACTTCGCGCAGCAGCCCAGCCGCTCGTTGGCCTGCCGGTGATACGTGCCAGGCCGGCGGACCTGACAAAGGGGGACGGCGGAGTATGGTAGGCGATCCGGATTGCTCGAATTCCAGACGATCAACGCGCCAGAATGTGAAGCAAATCTCACCTGCTGGGCGCGCTCGCGGCGCTACTGTCGCGCTGTGACGCTCGATATACTCTCTTCTGAAATCTCATATTGGGGCGCGTGATTCTCAGCCAAACGAGCGAGCAACATGCGACTCCGCACACCTCGACGCTCTTATGCCCCTCTCGATGGAAAAAAGTCTCCCCCCGCGCGTCGGATGCTGCTGGAGCTGCTTGAAGATCGCCGGTTGCTGGCTTTCACGGTCAATCACACACCGTACCTGCAATTGGGCAACGCCCCGCTCGACGGCTTAAACGGCGGCGCGGATCAAGCCGAGGTACTGTGGCAAACCACCGGCGCGCAAGATACCGACACCTTCACCGCCGAGTATCGCGAGAACGGCGCTGGTAGTTGGACCAGCGCCACACTGAACGCCCAGATTGTGACCGGAGTGAGTGGGCGGATTGTCCATTCGGCCACGCTAACCGGCCTTAACTTCGACGATGATTACGACTACCAGATCACGCACTTGCGGGGCGGCAATCCGATCGCCACCTACCAAAACACGTTCCACACGCGGCTGGCTGCTGGCGACAACCAAAACTTTTCGTTTGTCGCGTATGGCGACTCGGCCGTGGGCGACCCGCCGGCCGATTTCATCGGAGTGCAAGAGCGGATCAACCTGGTTGATCCGGCATTTTCTGTGCTACTGGGCGACAACATCTACACCTCCGGCACGCACGCCGAGCACGACTTGCGGCTCGATCCCTCCAAGAACGCGCCGCTCACCACTTACAACCAAACCCACGTCGACTATTACGGCTTTGGCAATCACGACGTCGGTTCGGCCAATGGGCAGGCGGCGCGAGACAACTATTCGCTGCCAATCCCAGTGCAAGGCTCGACCAGTCCGGTGGGACTGGCGTTCGACACTGACGTGCAGACTGAGAAGAACTACTCGTTCGACTACGGTTCCGTGCATTTTGTCTCGTTCGACACCAATCTGTGGCAAAACGCGACCGCGCTCGACAAGCAACTCGACTGGGCCGAGGCTGACATCGCCGCGGCGCGTGCCCGACCCAATCCGCCGCGATGGGTGGTGGTGTACGGACATCATCCGGTGATCTCGCTGATCAGCCACACTGAGCACACCGCCGACGACAACTACTACGAGCAAGTGGTGTCGCGGCTTGGCGCCGGCGGGGCCGCGGTCGATCTGTTTCTTGCCGGCCACACGCACAACTATCAGCGCAGCTATCCCTTGACGGGACGCGTGGGCGCCACCCCCACCTACCTGGTCGACACCGACAACAACTACGCCAAGGGCGCTGGGCTAAACCTGGTGATCCAAGGCACCGGCGGAGTCGGCCTGGGCTATGGCGCCGGCGACGCCGCGTTCGCCAGTTCGCACGTGGCCGTCGGCATCGACTCGGCAACCACCGTGCCGATGCAGTTTGGATTTGGCAAGATCGACGTCACGCCGAACCAGTTGGTTTACAGCTACGTCTCCGACACGGGGCAAACGCTCGACAGCTTCGTCATCAGTGGCGGGCCTGACTCCATTCCGCCCAGCGCCGCCGTGTTGGCGCCGCTCGACAATGGGCCCAGCGACCAGGACCCGGCATTTCAGCAGGTGCTGGTCAGCGCCGCGCAGGCTGATCTGCAGATTCAGCTTTCGGACATGGGCGATGGCGTCGACGACGCGTCGGTCGTGGCCGCAGTGGTCTCGATGACCAGGGACGCCGCGCCGTTGGTCCTGGGCGTTGATTATTCCTTCGGCTACGACGGCGGCGCCAACCGAATCACGCTCACGCCGATCGGCGGCAGTTTTGGCAGTGGAACCTACGCGATTTCGCTGACGTCGGGCATCGAAGACCTTAACAACAACCCGCTCGCGCCGATCACGTTGACCGTGACGGTCGACACCTCGCTGCCGATTCAGGTCGCGTTTCGTAATGGCGAGAACGGCTACGGCGCCGCCTTGGACACCTACTTGCACCAAGATGAATCGAGCGTGCTGCACGGCACGAGCACCAAGATCGTCAGCGATGGCGACGACGATCTGGGCACGGCGGAGACGCCGGCTCAGATCGTGCAAGGCCTGATCCGTTTCAATTCGCTGTTCGCCTCGCGCGGCGGCGGCCCGATCCCGGACGGCGCGACGATCGTCAGCGCCACGTTGACGCTCCGCACGGGCACGTCCTCGAACGACCAATCGGGTTCGCTCTTCACGCTGCATCGCATGCTCTCCACCTGGAGCGAATCCGCCACCTGGGACAACATGTCAGGTGGTGTCAGTCTCGATGGCATCGAGGCGGTCGCTATCGCCACGGATCTGGTGAATGGTCCCAACGCGCTGGGCGGATTCGTGAATTTCGACGTCACCGCGGATTTGCAGACCTGGTCGGACAACATCGCGCTCAGCACCCGCGGCTGGGTGATCCATCCACTGAGCGGGACGGATGGCTGGCGGGTCGATTCGAGCGACGCATCGACCATTGCCAACCGGCCGCAGCTCACGGTGGCTTATCAGATTGGCCCGACCAGCGCGAGCGCCGGCGGACCGTACGCGGTGGATGAAGGCGCCTCGCTGGCGCTCGCCGCGTCGGCCACTGGCGTCGGCACGTTCAACTACAGTTGGGACGTGAACGGCGACAATGTCTTTGGCGACGCCAGCGGCATCGCGCCCGTGCTCAACTGGTCGCAATTGACGGCGCTTGGAATTGCCGACGGCCCCGCCGGTTTCAATGTTCGTGTGCGCGTCGACGACGGGCTGGGCCATTCGCTCACCAGTTCACCCGTCGCGCTCACGCTGAACAACCTCGCTCCCAGCGCCGGAGTGACCGGTCCCACCAATGTGCTGCGTGGACAGAGCGCTATTTTCAATCTTTCCGCGGTCGATCCGTCCGGCGTCGATCAAGCGGGCAGCTTCGTGTTCCAGATCGATTGGAATGGAGACGGGATTTACGACGAATCCACCGCAGCCGGCCCGGCGAATCAAAGCGTGTCGCATGTCTTTGCCAACAACGCGGCGCTCCAAGTGCGATTGCGAGCCGTTGACGACGACGGAGGCGTTGGCGCCACGGCCACGCTGCCAATCTTCGTGTCGGGCGTGTCGTTGGCGGCCGATCTTGACAATCCGTTGCTCACCAGCCTGTACTACACAGGCACGGCCGGCGCCGATCATCTCGTCTTCGAGCAACTCGGTCCAGGCGCCATCCGCGTGCAAACGCTGCTGGAGAACGGCGCCGTCTTCGCGCTCGATCAAACCTTCACCGGTGTAACGGGCCGCGTGATCGCAAACGCGCTGGCTGGCGACGACGAACTTGGCGCCGCGCTGCTCACAACCACGGCGGCCACGCTGATTGGAGGGCTCGGACACGACACGCTCACCGGTGGCGCTATTGGCGACCGCCTCTTCGGCGACCTGTCTGGCGACGGCCTGGGTGAACTGAACGCCGGCGGCAACGACGTGATCGTGGGGGGCGATGGCGACGACTTGATCTATGGCGATTTCAGCGGTGATGGCGGCGAAGGGGGCAACGACAACATTAGCGCCGGCGCTGGCGCCGACACAGTCTACGGCGATGCCGGTGGCGACGGCGGCGAGGGAGGCGACGATTCGATCGCGGGCGGCAGCGGCGCCGACACCATCTATGGCGATTTTGGCCTCGATGGCGGCGAAGGGGGTGATGATGCCATCTTTGGCGAGTCTGGCAATGACATTATTGTCGGCGACTTTGGCGGCGATGGCGGCGAGGGGGGCAGCGACATCATCCACGGCGGCGCCGACAACGACACGCTCAGCGGCGACTTTATGGGTAGTGCAACCGACGGCGAGCGCGAGGGCGCGGATATCGTCATTGGTGGAACCGGCGCCGACGCCATCTACGGCTGGGCGGCGCTCGTTGGTCCAGCCGGGTTCGGCGGCGACATCTTGGTCGGCGGCGATGTCACCCACGACCAAGTCGCGCTAGCCGCAATCCGCGCCGAATGGACCAGCGCCCGAACGTACGTTGATCGCGTGGCCAATATCACCAATGGCTCCGGTTCCGTGGTCGGAGTGAACGGCACGAACTATCTGTCCACCGGATCGACGGTGCTCGACGATGCCGCGGTCGACGAGATCTGGGGCGATTCGACCACAGTCGACGAATGGTTCCTGCTCAAGCTGACAGAAGATTTGCTCAGCGGCGACCAGCCCGGCGAGACCAAGACCGATACGCCTTAGATTAGCTGCTCGGGGAAGAATTCACCGAGCTGCGCGAATTGCAGGACGCAATTCACAAACTCACGACTACTGTCGCGATTTTGCGAGCTGCAGCAGCTTCGCTGCGCTCGCGGCGAGAGGGAAGAAAGCCACGATGGCTTTCTTCCCCAGACGGTTATCTCTGACGGCCAAAGAAAGCCAATCCGAGCGGGTTCAGATTGTCGTCTCCGAGCGGCGTCAGGCACACCAAAAAGTGCCCCTGCGCGTAGCCGGGATTTGCGGCGAGGAAAAACTCCACGTCGGGATCGCTCTCGTGTCGGCCCGGCTGCGGCACGCGATCCTCGCGCACCGGGGTGACATGCGCGGGGCGGACCACGCCCGCTGTGGCGTCGTACTCATTCGGAAACTTGAGCCGCGTCAAGGCGTTCATCAATTGCTGAATCGCGACGGGCGTCGGCTGCTCGCGCCGCGGATAATACTCGCGAAAGAAGCCCGGCAAAAATCGATAGCTGCGGTAGGTGCAGGTGAGCAGCAAAAAATAGACTCGCGACTCGGGCAGCTCGGCGGCCGTGCTGAACAACAGTTGGCCGATGGCGCGTATAAACTGCCGGTCGTTCGCATACTCCGGGCGAATCACGGTGTCGCCCGAGAAGAACGCCACCACCGGCTCGCCGTCGACCGTCGTATCGAGACGCATCAGAGTCGAGAAGCCGACCGGCGCGCCCGTTTCGCGATCGCTGACCACGAACACCCACGGCTTTTCATCGAGATCGAGGTCAAACTGTCGGCGTTCGACGCCTTGAAAATGCTCGCCGAGCAGTTGAAACAACTGATCGCGCTCGACGGCGGTCAACGTGGCGACGCGCCGTAGCGTGGTGACGGTGCCGCGGCGCACGGGCATTTCGCTATCGAGGTGGGAGCTCACGCGCGACTCGCAACCAGTGGGACGTCACCGCGGTAGCGGCACCTGCGAGCGGAACTCTTCAAACTTGCCGCGCCGCGTGCGGGGAATCTCGTCAACATAGCAGAAGGCGACCGCAAAAGCGTAACCGAGGCCGCGCTGCAGGTAGTGGCGAATGTGTTCCTCTTCTTCGCCCGTGAGGGGACGGGCCGATACCAGATTGACGTCGATCTCGGTCGTTGTGCGCTGCGTGATCTGAAACTGGCGAATCGGCGGCAACTCTTGAAACACCGAAGCGAGCGCGCTGGCGTCGAACATCGGCCAGCGCGTTTGACCGTCGGGCAGCACGAACATATTGCGCTGCCGACCCAGAATGCGGCGCAGCACCGGCAGGCCGCGTCCGCAATCGCACGGCGGGCCGACTTCGGCGTAGTCGCCAATGTCGTAGCGCAAAAGCGGCATGCCAAAGTTGTGCAGGCTGGTCACGACTACGCGGCCAATTTCGCCCGCGGCACAGGACCGGCCGCCGTCGTCTAGCACCTCGACCAGCACATTCTCTGACTGCACGTGATAGTGCTCGTGATCAGGGCATTGCATCGCCAGGTAGCCAAATTCCTCGGAGCTATAAACGTCGACAACTGGCACGCCCCAAGCCTCTCGGCAGGCGGCGCGCGTCTCAGGTTCCAGCACTTCGCCGAACGTGCGAATCTGCTGGAGACTCGGAAGACGAATGTTGTTCTTCAGGCAGTAACGGGCCAGCGCGTTGAGCGCCGAAGGGTATGACAATAAGTAACCCGGTTGTTGCCGCTGGAGCCAGTCCGCCTGCTCCGCGGTGCTGGAATGAATCGTCAAGATCGCACAAGGCCCGGTGGCGATCAGTCCGTCGGTCGCCGGTCCCCAGTTGCGCGAGCGCGCGCCTTGCGGCGGCCGGGCCGCCTCGTGGTCGACAAAGCGCATCGCCGCCAGTGTGGAGCGAAAGTCGCGCCGATGCCACAGATGCTCGCGTAGCGTGAACACCCGCCAGGCGAGCGCCGTGACCGCGGTCCCCCACACGCGCACCGGCTCGCCGGTCGAGCCACCGGTGACATGCATCCGCGTGGGCCCATGCGCGGGGGGAAGTTTCTTGCTGCAAAGGGCTTCGCCGAGCGACTGCACATCGTGCCGCGTTAAAATTGGCAGGCGCGACCAATTGGCTTCGAGATTCTCGCGCGCTGCGGAGATGCCGGCGTCGGCAAGTCGCTGCGCATGAAATGGTACGGTGCGCGCGGCATGGCCGACCACCTCGGCCAATTGATCGAACTGCCGGCGGCGCAAGCGCTGGGCCGACCACCACTGCGACTGCTCCAGTTGAAACAACAGCGCCAGCGCCATGGCGCCATCGGGCTTGGGGGGCGCGGGCCAGCGAATCGCCTGCACGGCGGAGAGAAAATCGACCTGATAGTCGTCGGACTTCGTCACGCGCTGTGTTCCACTTGTCGCCATCTTCGATCAATGCCGCTCGTCGAACCAATCCAAATCGAATGTGGCCAGTTCGATGCGCTGGTACGGCGACTCGTTGCCGCATTCGTAGAGGCAGGCCACCTGATTGTTTTTCAAGCGCGCCAGGCAGGAATACGCGGCCAGGCCGGTGTGCAACACGCGCGACAGGGGCCACGTGGCGCCATCGTCCCGGCTCAGGCGCGCCGTCAGTCGTTCTCGTTTCAGACTCGCGGGATTGGCGAACAGCAACCGCCGATCCGCGGCATCGCCCGGCGACCAGCGCAATAGCGACGCCTGACAGACCGGTTCAATCAGCGCGCGGTCTGGCTCGGGCACAGTCCAAGTTAGGCCGCCATCGTCACTCTTGCTTGCGAAGCGGCAGCCCTGTTTGTGATAACTGCGCATGTTGAGCAGCAGCGATTTGTCGGATAGCTCCGCAATCTGGCACTCGTTGAGCCGCGGTCCCACCACTCCGCCGATCTGCCAGCGCTGGCCATGATCGTCGCTGTAGATGACGTGCGAGCACATCGCCCGGTCGCCGGCCGTGGTGTGATCGCACGGAATGAGCAATCGGCCGGCGCTGGTCTGGATGCCGACGCCCGGCCCGGTGGCGTACCAGGTCCAGTGGTCGCGTTTCACTTGAGGAGTGATCTCGCGCGGCGGGCTCCAGGTGGCGCCGTCATCGGTCGAGGTCATCTGCCACACAGTACGCGAGCCTTGAGCCGTGCCGCCGACAATTTCACTTTCGGCATCGTCGCCCCGGTTGTGGGTGAGCAGCAGATGCACCGCGCCGGTGGCGAGGTCGATCACTGGGCAGGGGTTGCCGCAGGTGTTGGCGCCGTCGTCCCAGATGACGCGCGGCGGATTCCAGGTTTTACCGCCATCGTTGCTGGCGCGCATCACAAGATCGATGTCGCCGGCGTCGGAGGTCGACTGTTTGCGCCCTTCGCAGAAGGCAATGGCCGTGCCGCCCGGCGTCGCAATCAGGCTGGGGATCCGAAAGGTGTGATAACCGTGCGTGTCGGCGGCAAACAGCGTCTGCCGCTCGATCGGTTCGTCCGCGGCGGCGTGGCCTGCCGCTGCCGCGCAGAGCGCAAGCGCTGCAAACAGTTGGCGGTATTGTTGCCAGTTCAATCGTCGAATCGAGTCGCGTGGCATCATGTGGTCGCGGGGACTATTTGAATCTCGTCGCTGGTCCAGTGTCGTTCATCGCATAGGAGCCGGCAAGATAGCGGCGCCGGTGGGACGCCGCGCCCTGTTTCTGCTAAACTCGCGAGCGTTTCACCATCGATTTGAGCGTCGATCCAACGAGGGAGATTGCAGCATGCGACCCGCAGTCAGCCGAGAGATTCGCCTCCGTGAGCGCCCCGTTGGCCTGCCGACCGCCGAGACCTTTGAAATGGCTGAGGCCCCGGTCGCCGAGATCAAGGAGGGGCAGTTTTTGGTGCGCAACATCTGGATGTCGGTCGATCCGTACATGCGCGGTCGCATGATGGATCGCCGCAGCTACGTGGCGCCGTTCGAAGTTGGTCAACCGCTGGCCGGCGGCTGCGTGGGACAAGTCGTCGAGTCGAAGCACGATCGCTATCGCGCCGGCGACTATGTGCTGGGCATGAACGGCTGGCGCGAGTATTGGATCACTAGTGGCGCCGGCGTCGGCAAGATTGACCCCAAGCTTGCGCCGATCCAGGCGCATCTGGGCGTGCTCGGCATGCCCGGGCTCACGGCGTATGCGGGACTGCTCAAGGTTGGCGCGCTCAAGGAAGGGGAGTCGGTGTTTGTCTCCGGTGCGGCGGGGGCGGTGGGCTCGGTGGTCTGCCAGATCGCCAAGGCCAAGGGCGCCCGCGTGGTTGGCAGCACCGGCTCGGCGGAGAAGGCGGCCTGGCTCAAGAGCGAGGCGGGCGCCGACGAGGCGATCAACTATCGCGACGCGGGGGACCTGACCAAGGCGGTGGCCAAGGCGCTGCCGGAGGGGATCGATGTCTACTTCGAGAATGTGGGGGGAGCGCACTTCGATGCGGCGCTGGCCAACATGAAGGACTTTGGCCGCATCGTGGTGTGCGGGATGATCTCGCAGTACAACGCCACCAGCGCCGAGCCGGGGCCGAGCAACTTGGGGCTGGTCATCCCGCGTCGGCTGCGGATTCAAGGCTTCATCGTCACCGATCACGCCGACCTGCGCGATCAGTTTTTGGCCGACATGGGGGGCTGGATCGGCCAGGGCAAACTGAAGTGGCGCGAGACGGTGGTCGAAGGTCTTGATAAAGCCCCCGAGGCGTTCTTGGGTCTCTTTCGCGGCGACAACCTCGGCAAGATGCTGGTGAAGGTTGGCCCTGATGCGGTGGTATGAGGCGAGTTGTTATGGCTCCAGGGCACGAATTGCGTCTGTGGCCTGCGGCCAGCGTGCCCCAATGGAGCACGTGTCATTAGCCCGGGACGCAAGCCCCTGGCATCCGCCGACCCGAAATTGACTATTGAGCCAATTGGTGATATATTGGTATCATATTGTACTAACCACGGAGTCCCGCCATGATCAAGTCCCTGACCAAGCACGGCAACAGCTACGCGCTGGTCATCGAGAAGCCCATCTTGGAGCTGCTGCGCGCCACGCCGGATACTCCGTTTGAGATCATGAGCGATGGGCAGTGCCTCGTCTTGACGCCCGTACGCGACTCCAAGGAAGAGAAAAAGTTTCAGAAGTCACTGGAAATGGTGCATGCGCGGTTTGGCCGCGCCATGAAGCGTCTGGCGGAGTAAGTCATCATGGACACTCCGTGCTTCTTGGACATGGATCGCGTCATGCGCGTACATCGTAGTCTGATCGAAGTCTACGGCGGAATTGGCGGTGTGCGCGACGCAGGTCTGCTGCTCTCAGCGATTGCCATGCCGCAGGCTTCCTTTGGCGGCGAATGCCTGCACAGTGATCTATACGAAATGGCGGCCGCCTATTTGTACCATATCGTGCAAAACCATCCGTTTTTGGATGGAAACAAGCGGACGGGCGCGGCGGCCGCCGTTATTTTTCTTGCGATGAACGACATCGAGATCGACGCCGACGAAGCGGGACTGGTGGCGTTGACGTTGTCCGTGGCAAGCGCTGGCGCCGGCAAGTCCGAAATCGCGGAGTTCTTTCGTTTGCGGGCTCATCCCGCTCCTCCCGACGACGAGTGAGCCAATCCCCGGTTCCCTTCCGCCTGCTGCTTTTGAACCTACGCGTGTCGGCCGGTTTGCACTGCCGCCATCTGTGCTCGCGGTCGTCGGGTGGCAACAACGGCGATGGTCAAGCCGCCGATTGCGGCCAGGATTAGCGTTGCCGGCTCGGGCACGGGCAGGGCCGCCGATGCCGCACTGCCCAGCGAGGCGTGATCTGCCCAAATCGTGTAGTCGGCGCCATCGACCCAATAATCGTGATTGAAGTTACCGCCTGAAACGCCGTCGTAATAGCCACCGCGGTGGAATTTGTCTGCCCATAAGGTGTAGTCCGCTCCGTCGGCCACCCCATCGTCGTTGCCGTCGCCCGGTTTGGGGAGAGTGACCAGGACAAAGCCAAACTGGTGTCCCGATGGCATGGTGTCCGTAAACTCGGAGGTCAGATCAAAGTCGAGGTGAATAGGGCCGTCAACGTCACCTAGCGTTGTGCCAAGATACGTAAGCGCACGCGGGCCATCGAAAAAGTTGTCGATGTCGGCTGGATCGTCAAAGTGTTGATTCAGTACGGGGGCGCCGTTGCGGCTGATGGACCAATCAAACGCAACTCCAGTCAAATTGCCGATGGCGCCGGAAGCGATATAGTAGGCGATTCCCAAATCCTGGTTCGGATTCAACTGCGAGGCGTCCAGGACGATCGAAACCGAGTTTTGGTTGTTCACATCGGCAAATTGCGTGTTGCTTAAGTGAAGAATTTCGCCAATCGCGAGCGTATTGCTTTGCGGGTCGGCCACACCCACCGCGCGCAATTGGTCATTATGCTGATACAAGGAATACACATCCCAATCGAGTGGATCCGCGATCACTCTGGTGCCAACTTGATCGGGCATCATCGCGCGACCAAAGTATGCCTCAGACCGGGTACTGACGTATGACCCCACTTGGTTTTGCACGGCCGTGGCCGATGTAACTATTGACTGCACAGGGCCGGTGCTATGTCCCGCAGCCTCGGTGACGTTCACGCTTCCAAATTGAGCGGTCGCATCTGCTTGGGAGCCAACCGCCTTTGCATGTGATACGCTGTACTTGATGCCAGGTGCGGTGACGGGCGAGTTGGTCGCGCGAGCAATTGCAAGGTCCGCGCTGATTGCTTCCGCGGTTGCCTGCAGGCGAGGAACCAAATCAACTTGATCGGCGTCATTCCACGACTGCTTCTCAATCGAAGCGGTCACCTCCACTCGCGCGTTTCCGGTGCTGATTCCTCGAGCATGGGCCTCCAACTGCCCTGTGTAACGAGCACGGCCGGTGTACGGCAAATCGGTTGGCAAGACCTTCGCATTGACGTTGATTGCGCCTGACGTTGCGACGTCAACGAGCGCCAACGCATCGCCACCTTTGCCGGGCTGCGCCGATTCGCCAGCGATTGCCATGACCGATGCTGTCGTGGGCGCGGCGTCCTGTCGAGAATAGCGCAGAATCGAAGTCGCGCTGCCGCCATTTTCGCCGCTTAGTTCACCAAATTGTTCTGCGCCAGGATTACCGGCAATTGCGGTTTGCGTCAGGACAACCGCCCCGCTCGTCTTCGCGAACGCCGCGTCAACGATCGTTGCGTCGCCGCCTGAGTTCGGTTCCGAATACTTCGCCCCACCGTTTCCACCGGTAGCGGTCGCATTGATCGTGATTGCGCCGCCCGTCGTGCTTTCCGCGTAGGCGCCTGTCACGGTCGCATCTCCACCGTTGCTGCCAGCGCCCGGGTCGCCTGAGAATCTTGGGCCGCCGCCGCTGCCACCCGTCGCGATGATATTTGATGTGAAGCTTCCCGGCGCAACGACATGTCCGCTTGCGGTGGCGCTGCCACCGTCTCCTCCCTGTCCATTCACATTGGCGCCGCCCGCGCCCCCTGTGGCGACAACGTTCGCGCCGCCAATCGCCGTCGCGCTGCCGCCGTGTCCGGAGTTGAAGCCTGGCACATCCCAATTGCCGCCAAACCCGCCATCGCCGCCTTGCGCCGTCACCAAGTCGATGGCATTGGTGAGCGTTGACTCTGCCCAAGCGTTTCCACCGTTTCCACCATTGCCGAAGCCGTCTGTGCTGCTGGCCGATCCTCCGAGCCCTCCTGTCGCGCTTGCCTTGCCAACTGCTGAGTTAGTCGCGGTGGCGTCTCCACCGTTTCCTCCATTTCCCTGCGAAAAATGATTCTCGCTTACGCCGCTCAGTCCGCCATTTCCGCCAACAGCGACAAGGACATTTGTCGCGGTGACATTGCCACCGTTGCCGCCACTGCCACTGTGATATATCTCGCCGCCGCCGCTCCCGCCGTTTCCGCCATTGCCGGCGCGCACAGCATCAACGTTGGCTGCAACGACATCGCCGCCGTCGCCCCCATCACCTCCATTCGAATACCATCCACTGAGATAACCCGATCCTCCAGCTCCTCCATTGCCGCCATCTGGCGCGATCCAGCTATCAGCGTAGGTTTCCGAAAGTAACAACCCATCGGCGCCGTCCCCTCCGCGTCCGCCGTTCCCGCCCGGCGTGCCGTTCAGGCCGTTGCCTCCATTGCCGCCATTGCCGCCACGGCCGGGCAGGATCACTACGCCCGGAACAACTTCTCGCGTCATGCCGTTGCCACCTGGTTGCCCATCGCTGCCGGGCATGCCGTCCAGGCCGTGAGCGCCAGGCGCGCCATCAATCCATTGGGCCTTCGCTTCCTGTCCCGCCAATAAAAACAATGCGAGTGTCAGAGCGGCTTGGGCCAATCGTGGGAGGATTGTCATCGGTGCCCCTTGAAGGTTGGCGGAAATGGTTTCGGATGATTCCGTGAAAGGAAAAGCTCAGTAGCGGCCCGCCAATTATCGCCTCCCCGGCCCGGCTTCGACAACGCCCTTTGCCGTCGCTAAATTAGTGACTGCTTGGCCCATCGCCGGATCGCCCGTGGGGCGGTTTGTTGTCGTTTATCGCCTTCGCCGCCGCTCAGCCAACCAGTCAAGGAGCCTGTCATGTCGCAAGCCGTAATCATCGACGCCGTACGCACCCCGTTTGCCCGGCGTGATGGCCTGTTTCGCGAAATTCGCCCCGACACCTTGTTGTCGCTCTCGCTCAAGGGCCTTGTTGAGCGGACGGGCATCAGCCCCGCCAAGATCGAGGATGTCGTCACCGGCTGCGTCACCCAGGCGGGAGAGCAAGGCGCCAACGTCGGCCGGCTGGCGGTGCTGTTGGCGGGCTTTCCGGTCGAAGTGCCGGCGGTCACGCTCAACCGGATGTGCGGCTCTGCCCAGCAGGCGATTCACTTCGCGGCGCAGCAGGCGGCGGCGGGGGATGTTGATTACTCCATCGGCGCCGGCGTCGAGCACATGACGCGGGCCCCGATGTTCAGCGACCTGGGGGGACTCGATAAGCTCAACCCCATGCTGTTTCAACAGTTTGAACTGGTGCATCAGGGGGAAAGCGCCGAGCGGATGGCCGATAAGTGGAAGATCAGCCGCAAGGAGGCGGACGAGTACTCGATGGAAAGTCATCGCCGCGCCAGCGTCGCCGCCAAGGAAGGGCGCAATAAGGAGATCATCCCCGTCGAGGGATTGACCGCCGAAGGGGAGAAGGTGACGCTCACGCGCGACGAGGGGATTCGCGATACGCTCGACCCGGCGAAGATCGCGAGCCTCAAGACGGTGTTTCGCCCCGATGGCACCGTGACGGCGGCCAACAGCAGCCAGATTTCGGACGGTTCGGCGGCGGTGCTGATTGGCAATCGCGAGGTCGCCGAGGCCGAAGGGTACAAGCCGAAGGCCCGCTTTCTGGCGCGGGTGGCGGTTGGCGACGACCCCACGCTGCAACTGGCGGGCGTGATCCCGGCCACGCAGAAGGCGCTGAAGAAGGCGGGGCTCACGATCAAGGACATCGACTGGATCGAGATCAACGAGGCGTTCGCCAATGTGGTGCTGGGCTGGGCCCGCGAGATCAAGCCCGACATGGCCAAGGTGAACCCGTGGGGAGGCGCAATCGCGCATGGGCACCCGCTCGGCGGCACCGGCGCGGGACTGATGGCCAAGATGGTCGAGGGTTTGCGGGCGACCGGCGGGACGCTGGGCCTGCAAACCATGTGCATCGGCCACGGCATGGCGACCTGCACGATCATCGAGCGGATCTAGCGGACGAGCGCTAGCGGCCAGGGAGTGTCCCTTTGCCCGGCCTGCGGCCGAGTTGATGCGCTGCGCGCGGTGGTCGTCGAGGCTGCGCGCCAATTCTGAAATCGAGTTCAGGCGCTGGCGCTGATCTTCCGCCTGTGTCTTGAGCGCTGCTAAAACGGTCGACGCCCGGCTGCGGGTGAGCCGGTTGTATCGGGGCACCGCGGCGGAACGTGAACATGGATCATCAATCGGCGCCCCCGGTCTATTCACTGGTGCAGTTGACGGGGTACGCGCTCAAGCTGGGCACGATCGGCTTTGGGGGGCCGGTGGCGCTGGTGGGCTACATGCATCGTGACCTGGTGGAGTCGCGCGGTTGGATCAGCGAAGCGGAGTTCAAGGAGGGGCTGACCCTGGCGCAGATCATGCCGGGGCCGCTGGCGGCGCAGTTGGCTATCTATCTTGGCTTTGTGCATTACCGCGTGCTCGGCGCCACCGCGGTTGGATTGGCCTTTGTGCTGCCGTCGTTTTTGATGGTGCTGGCCATTGGTTACGCGTATGTGCGGTATGGTGGCTTGCCTTGGATGCAGGCCGTGTTCTACGGCGTTGGCGCCGCCGTGATCGCCATCATCAGTCTGAGCGCCTATAAACTAACGAAGAAGACGATTGGCAAGGATTGGCTGCTGTGGACGATCTACCTGGTTAGCGCCGCGATGACGGTGGTCACCGAATCCGAAAAGATCGCGATCTTCCTGGCCGCTGGCTTGATCGTTTGGCTGACCAGAACGCCGCCGCGATTTATTCGCTCGGCCGGGTCGGCTGGCGCCGCGCTGTTGCCATTTGTAATGGCGACGACAGGCTCCGCCGCTGCCACCGAGCGCGAGACGCTGGCGCGCATCGCGATGTTCTTCACGAAGGCGGGCGCCTTTGTTTTCGGCAGTGGACTGGCGATTGTGCCATTTCTATATGGCGGCGTGGTCAAGGAATATGGTTGGCTGAACGACCAGCAATTTTTGGATGCGGTCGCGGTGGCCATGATTACGCCCGGTCCGGTGGTCATCACCGTCGGGTTTATTGGCTATCTGATCGACGGCCTGCCCGGCGCTAGCGTGGCGGCAGTGGCCACCTTTCTGCCGTGCTACCTGCTGACCATCATTCCGGCGCCGTATTTCAAGAAGTATGGCAAACGGCCGGGCATCGTGGCGTTTGTCGACGGGGTGACCGCCGCCGCGATCGGCGCCATTGCGGGCGCGGTGGTCGTGCTGGGACGCCGCACCCTCTTTGAACAGGGGTATTCGCCGCAGTGGTTCAAGATGGCGCTTTGCGCCGCGACGCTCGCGCTATTGTGGCGATATCAGAAGCTGCCCGAGCCGATCGTGGTCTTGGCGGCGGCGGCGATTGGGTTGGTGGCTTATCCGAATTGGCACGGATGAGTATCTCGACTGTCCGTGACGGACACGGTAGTCGGAGCACATCGGAAAACAAACGTCAGAGCGGGCGAAGAGACTCGAACTCTCGACATCCAGCTTGGGAAGCTAGCGCTCTACCAACTGAGCTACGCCCGCGGGTGCGCGGCGAGGCCAATGGCCGCCGCGCGCTGCTCAACTATAGAATCTGGCGGCGATGGCAGCAACACACACCTGGGACACTACCGGCGATTTTGTGGCTTGCGAACGAAGGCCGTCAGGCGCCCGGCAGATCGTGCGGCTGCACGAGCGCTTCTAGTTGCCGCAGCATGGGTTCGTCGCTGGACGGCAGCGGCACGGATGGCCGCGCGGTGGCGCGAAGTTGTTTAAGTAGCTGGGCCAGCAGTTCGTCGCGAGTGGGCGCGGCGGCGGGATCGTCGGCCAGATTGGTCAGTTCGTGCGGGTCGCTTTCCAGGTCGTACAAGGCAAGCTCTTGCCCAACTGGCGAGTCGCTCGGTTTGTAGCCATCGGCGCGCACATGCTGGCCGGCGCGATAGACGATCTTCCAGCGCGACGTGCGGAGGCACGCTTCTTCATTCGGCGCGTACTCGACAAAGACCGCATCGCGATGCGTGGAGGCCGCGCCGGTCAACACGCCGCGCAGGCTGCGCCCTTGAGTGGTGGCGGGGGGCGCCACGCCGCAAGCGTCGAGCACCGTCGGCAACAGATCGACCAACTTGACCATGGCGTCGGCGCCGCCGCCGTTGGGAATCCAGGGGGGATAGCGCATCAAGAGCGCGGCGCGGATGGCCTCTTCGTACGAGGTGTGCTTTTCGAAGCGGCCATGCTGGCCGAGCAGATAGCCATGATCGCCGAGATAGATCACCAAGGTGTCGTCGGCATGGCCAGTTTGCTCCAGCGAGTGGAGGACGCGGCCAATATTCTGGTCGAGATACTCGACCGAGGTATGGTGGGCGGCGATGATGCCGCGCTTCTGGTCGTCGGTCAGATCGCGAAAGATCTGTGGGATTTGCGCCAGATCGCGCGGATCGACCGGCGGCGGGTTGAACTCGCTGGCGGCATGTCGATGCGCATACTCGACGGGAAAGTGAAACGGCGAATGAGGCTCGTAAAAACTGACCACCAAAAAGAAAGGCGCCGCGCGCGACTGGCGCAGCCACTGGTCGGCCTGAGCGGCGAAGTAGGCGCCAGACATGCGCGCGTCGACGCTGGCGAAGGGGCGGCAGGCGGCGTTGAGCCAGACACTTGCCGGATCGCGAAACGGTCGCCACACGCCGAGGGTTTCGACGCCTGTAGGCAGCGGAAGCGACGGTTGCTGGGTCAACCATTGGCGATACTCTGGCAGGTCGATGCGATGGTCGAAGCCGTGCTGGAGTTGGCTATTGAAGTGCATCTTGCCGATAGCGGCGGTGTCGTACCCGGCCGCCTTGAGCAGTTCGGCCAGCGTGGTTTCTGACTCGGGCAGGGGAGTCGCCAGTTGGGTGACGCCGATCGTGCGCGGGTAGCGTCCGGTGATCAGCGATTGGCGCGAGGCCGTGCAGACCGGCGAGTTGCAGAACGCGCGATCGAAGCGCATGCCGGCGGCGGCCAGGCGATCGAGGTGCGGCGTGCGCACCTGTCGATTGCCGTAGGTGCCGGTGACATAGGGGGCATGGTCGTCGCCCATCAGCAGCAAGACGTTGGGCGGGGCGGCGCGGGCCGCCACGGAAGCGACCAGGAGCAAGAGGAAGCCGATTGCTGCGGGACAAAATCGCATGCGCGCCGCCTACCCCTTGCGCTCGATGCCATATTCGTCGAGTTTGCGGTACAGCGTGGCGCGGCCAATGCCGAGCAGTTTGGCCGCTTCGGGAATGTTGCCGCTGGTGCGGGCGAGCGCCTCGCGGATCAGTTTGCGCTCCCAATCTTCGATGAGCAGGGAAGAAAGTTGCGTATCGCCGGTGCTGCGCAGGCCAAGATCGCCCGGCTCGATCTGTCGTCCGCTCGCCAGCACGACGGCGCTATCGATCACGTTGCGCAACTGGCGCACGTTGCCGGGCCAGGCGTAGCCAAGCAGTTTTTGTCGCGCGGCCGGCGACAGTTCCAGGCTGGGGCGGCCGTGCTGCCGTTTGAAGTGTTCGAGAAAGAAGTTGGTCAACAGTTCCAGGTCGCGACCGCGGTCGCGCAGCGGCGGAATCACCAGTTCGAACACGCTGAGGCGATAGTACAAATCCTCGCGAAACTTCTTCTCGCGCACGTACGAATTCAAATCTTGATTCGTCGCGGCGATCACGCGCACGTCGACTTGCACCTCGCTGGTGGCGCCAACGGGTTGAAACGGGTAGCCCTCCAGAATGCGCAGCAGCTTGGCCTGTCCGGCCAGGGTCAGTTCGCCGACCTCGTCCAGAAACAAGGTGCCGAGATGGGCCTGTTGGAACAGGCCGACGTGATCGCGTTCGGCGCTGGTGAAGGCGCCCGCCTTGTGGCCGAACAGATGGCTTTCCATCAGGTGTTCGGGAATCGCGGCGCAATTGACGGCCAGCAGCGGGCGGTCGGCGCGGGTGCTGTTCTTGTGCAAGGCGCGGGCGACCAGTTCTTTGCCGGCGCCGCTTTCGCCTCGCACCAGGACACAGCCCGAGGTCCGGCCGAGGCGGCCGATCTTGTCCTTGAGTTCGAGCATGGGCTGGCTTTCGCCGATCATTTCGTCGAAGCCGGCCGATTTTTGTTGCAGGCGCTGGTAGTCGATTTCGAGGCTCTCTTCGTGGCGGGCGCGAGCCAGGGCCACCGCCAGGATGTTGGCGAGCGAGATGGCAAAATCGAATTGCGACTGGCGAAAGCGCCCCTGTTGCAAATAGATGTGCAGCGCCCCCAGGACCTGCGCGCCGTTGACCAACGGCACGCAGAGCGCGTCGGCATAGTGTTGTGGTTTGTCGCTGGAGGGGAGGGTCCGCTGATTGGCGGTCCAAACCGCGCGGCGCTCTTGGATGACCAGCCGGGTGAGCGCTTCGCTCAACGGCGCCTGCTCGCCGCCACGTTCTGGCAAGACGGTGTGCGGCGTCAGGTGGCCATCGTCGCCGACGCCGAGGAAGCCGACAATCGAGGCGCCCGTCCGTTCGCAGAGCAGCTCGAGCGCGGTTGTCACCACCTCGTTGGAAGCGCCGCAGCCGAGCAACTTGATGCTGAGTTGATAGAGCAACAGCAGATCGTGCGCTTGTTCTGAATCGCGCATCGCGGCGATGGCGGCCAGCGCCATCATGCTGGTGTCGTCGCCCGTCACGCGCACGTCTTTGACCAACGTTTGCGACACGTTGGGATCTTCGTCGGTGGCGATGGTCGGTGGTTCGGTGCTTTGATGAAAGGTGAATTCTGTGGAGCCGACGCGAATGTAATGGCCGTCGCCGAGCACGGCGTCGTCGATCTTTTGACCATTGACGAAGGTGCCGTTGCGGCTATCGCCATCGTTAACTCGCCAAACCCCATCGTTCTGCGAGATGATGGCATGCACGCGGGAGCAAAGCGGATCGCCGAGTACGATGGCGTTGTCGGTGCCGCGGCCGATGCGATTGGGCTGGGAGTCGGAGAGCAAAAAGTGGGAGCCAGCCCTCGCGCCGAGGGTGACGGTGAGATAGGTGTACTGAGTTGCAGCGGCGCGAGGCGACGATGTCATAATTTTGAGTATAGCAGAGCGAATATCAAAATGAGACGTTTGGCCGCAGGTGATCGGCGGATCGCGTAAAATGGATCGGAGCCTGTAGATATGTTGAGAAAGCACGGCAGATGAGCCAACCGCGGGACGCCAAGACTGGGCTTTTGGTCATAGGGCACGGCACGCGCGACGAGGCCGGAGTGGCCGAGTTCTTGCTGCTGGTCGACCAATTGCGTCAGGCGCTACCCGATGTATTGGTGGGACATGCGTTCATCGAGTTGGTGGCGCCCGGAATGGAGCAGGGGCTGGCGCTGATGGTTGAGCGCGGGTGCGAGCGGGTCGCCGTGCTGCCGCTACTGCTGTTGGCCGCTGGGCATGCGAAGCGCGATATTCCACAGGCGATAGAAGCCGCCGAGCTGCGCTATCCGGCCGTGCGATTTGGATTGTGTTCGCACCTTGGCTGCCACCCAAAGCTATTGGAGTTGTCGGTCGCGCGGATGCGCGAGGCGGTTGAAGGCCGATCGGCCGTCGATCCCGCGGAGACATTATTACTGATGGTGGGGCGCGGCAGCAGTTGCGCACAAGCCAATGCCGAGATGTACCGATTGGCGCGGCTGCGCTGGGAGCTTGCGCCGGTGGGCGGGCTGGAGATAGCGTTCACGTCGCTCACAGAGCCATCGCTGGCGCGATCGCTGGAATTGGTCGCAAAGTTGCCCTATCGGCGAATCGTTGTGCAGCCTCATTTGCTATTTTCTGGGCGAATCGTCACGCGAATTCATGATGCGACGCGGAAAATGGCCGATGCTATTGGGGATAATGAGTGGATCGCCGCTCCGGTGCTCGGTCCGCATCGACTGTTGGTCGAGGCGTGTCTTTCGCGGGCGGAATTGCCCAACTTCGCCCATGCGAGAACCAGCGCGAGCTAGCTGCGTATAGCAGTTGGAGCAGATTGAGAATGATCAGTAGGGGGATGATGGATCGACGAGCGGTGTGCCAACTTGATCTTGATTTATAGGCAAGCTGCGCATACGATCCCATTAACCCGTTGTGCCTTTTCTACTTACGGTGTTCCGGGCATCGACTTTCAGAGGGATCGTAATGGCTCATCGAGTCTTCGCTGCGCGTGGCGTTTTGGCGGTTTTTTTCTCCTTGGCGCTACTGGCCAGCGCAGCGCAGGCAAAGACGACGAGTCTGCCGGAAGCGCCGACTGCGCAAGATCGGCAGATTACGCGGCTGGTGGCCTCGTTGCTGCGGCACGGCCATCTGTCTGGCCATAAGCTGGATGACGAGATCGCTCAGCGGACGCTGAAGTCGTTCTTGAAGACCATCGATCCGATGAAGTTGTACTTCTACCAGTCGGACGTGGACGCGTTTGAAAAGCAGCGCGACCAGATCGACGACCTGGCGAGCCGCGGCGACATTGCCTACGGCTACAAGATATTCAACACGCTGCTGGCGCGAATCGATGAGCGCATGAAGGTGGTGGATGAGCTACTGAGTGAGCCACAAGATTTCACCATTGATGAAGAGATGATCGTTGATCCCGAGGCGGCGCATTATCCGCGCACGCCGGAGGAAGCGCGCGACCGCTGGCGCAAGCGGATCAAGTACGACCTGTTGGTGCTGAAGGCGGAAAAGAAAGAAGGCGCCGAGGCGATTGATAAGCTGCGGCGTCGCTATAGCGGGATCGCCAAGCGGTTGCACCAGACCGATCGCGACGAGTTGTTGGAAATGTATTTGACCTCGATGACCAGCAGCTTCGACCCGCACACGAACTACATGTCGCCCGAGACGCTGGAGAATTTTGAGATCATCATGCGTCTCAATCTAGAAGGGATTGGCGCCGCGCTGTCGTTTCAAGACGGCTACACGGTGGTGAGCAAAGTGATTCCGGGGGGCGCCGCCGACAAAGATGGACGGATCAAACCCGAAGACCGCGTGACCGGCGTGGGGCAGGGGGAGAATGGCGAAATCGTTGACGTGGTTGATATGAAGCTGGCCGACGTGGTCGACATGATCCGCGGTGAAGCGGGAACCATCGTACGACTGCAAGTGGTGCCGGCGGGGGCCACCGTGCCGGTGGTCTACAACATCACCCGCGCGAAGATCGAGCTTAAGGACAGCGAAGCCCGCTCGCAGATCGTGGAGCATGGAACTCGGTCGGACGGCACTCCGCTGAAGATCGGCGTGATCGACCTGCCGAGCTTTTACATGGATATGGACGGCGCGCGGCAGCACGTATCAGACTACAAAAGCACCACGCGCGACGTGCGGAAGATTCTCAACGACTTCCGCCAGCAGGGGGTCGACGCCGTGGTGATGGACTTGCGCCGTAACGGCGGTGGATCGCTGACGGAGGCGATCAGCCTGACGGGCCTGTTTATTGACGAAGGCCCGGTGGTGCAGGTGAAGGGGGCCGACGGCCAGGTGCAGCACTATGACGACGTAGAGTCAGGCGTGGCCTGGGATGGACCGCTGACGGTGCTGGTCAGCAAGTTGAGCGCCAGCGCCAGCGAGATCTTCGCCGGCGCCATTCAAGACTATCGCCGTGGCATCGTGGTTGGCGATCACACCACACACGGCAAGGGAACCGTGCAGACGCTGCGCGAGTTGGGCCAAGAGTTGTTTGTCGGCCCGAACACGCCGAAGCTTGGCGCGCTGAAGATCACCATGCAGAAGTTCTATCGCCCGAGCGGCGACAGCACGCAGAAGCGGGGCGTGGTTTCGGACATTGAAGTGCCGTCGCTCACCACGCATCTCGACGTGGGCGAGGGAGACCTGGACTATGCGATGGAGTTTGATCGCGTGCCCGCGACGCCGTATCGCAAGCTGAACCTGGTCGACGCGGCGATGCTTGACCAGCTTCGCGATCTATCGCATCGGCGCACCGAGAAATCGAGCGACTTCCAGAAGCTGGCGCAGAACATCGCCAAGTATGAAGAGCAGAAGCAGCGCAAGACGGTCAACTTGGAAGAGACCAAGTTCCTGGCGGAACGCGCCGAGTTGAACGCCGAGAAGGAAGAGCAGAAGCAGCTTGAAGAAGAGCAGGGCGGAACCAAGCCGGTCGTCAGTGACGACGACTACCACATGCAAGAGGCGATCGCCATCACTGGCGATTACTTGCGATTGGTTCGCTTGGCGCAGGTCAATTAGCTCGTTGGGCCGCTTGGCTCAGCGCGAGGCGGCGCTGGCGATGAATTGTTGATGGGCGATTCGTGGCGGCACAATTGCCGTTACGACGCCCGCAGCACCGCGCCAAACCGTTGGCTGGCTGCGGCGACGATTTGATCGCGCACCGCGTCGGCCGCCTGGCTGGTGAGGGTGCCTTCCGGATCGCGGATGACCAGCGAAAATAGCAGGCTCTTGTGCGCTGCGCCCAGGCGCTGGGCGTCGCGGTAGGTGTCGCGGTAGGCCACCGATTCCAACAGCCGGCCGCCAGCCTGGCGGGCGGTTTGTTCCACCGCGGACCAAGCCACGTTCTCGGCGACGACGAGATTCACGTCGCGCTCGATGGCCGGAAACTGCGGCGTGCGATGGTACTGCGGCACGAGTTGCGCCAAGTCTAACAGCGCTTGCAGCCGCACCTCGGCCACCGTGGCGGCGCCGCGCAGATCGAACTCCTTGCGACCCGCCGGGCTGACTTCGCCGAGGTAACCGAAGAGTTGGTCGCCCAACCTGATTTGCGCAGCGCGGCCGCGTTCGAAGAGTCGATGACTGAATGGCTCGACATGCATCGCCGCGACGACGTGCAGTTCGTCGAGCAGCGATTGCAGCGCGCCTTTGGCATGCAAAAAGTCGCCGGCGGTGGTGAACGCCAGAGTCAATTGTTCTTGCGGTAGCGCCGCGGGACGCGGCAAGTAGATCTTGGCGATCTCGAAGAGTTCGATATCCGAGTTGGATAGGGACTCGTTGGCGCGGCGCGCCCCGAGCAGGCTGGGCGCCAGACTGCGGCGCAGGCGGTCGGCGCGGCGCAGAATCGGCGTTGAACTGACGAGCGGCGGAGCGTCGGTCCAAGGACTAAACGCTTCGGACCACGACTCGTCCACCACGCTCAGCGTGTACGCCTCATCGAAGCCGCGGGCCGTCATCACGCCGCGCACACGTTCGACGACGCGGTCGGCCAGGCTCTTGGCAGACGCGACCATCGGCACCTGCACGTCCTCGGGTATCGCATCGTAACCGTGGACGCGGGCGACCTCTTCGATCAGATCGACCTCGCGCGACAAGTCGCGGCGCCAGGTGGGCGGAACGACCACCATGCTTTGCTGGTCCGACCGCTCGATCTGGTTGCCAAGCGAACTCAGGATGTCGCGCACGCGGTCGGGCGGGATTTCGATGCCGAGCAAACGCTTGATTTGCGAAAGTCTCAAGACGACGCTCGGCGGCGGCGGCGGCTGAACGCCGACAGCTATGACGCCGGCGGCGAGTTCGCCCCCCGCAAGTTCGAGGATCAGCTCGCAGCAACGGCGGCTGGCCCAATCGACGCCGGCGAGATCGACGCCGCGCTCGAAGCGATACGACGAATCGCTGTGCAGCCCCAACTTGCGAGCCGTGGCCCGAACATTGGCGGGCGAAAACACGGCGGCTTCGATCAGCAGGTTCTTGGTGGCCGAGGAGACCTCGGTGGCGGCGCCCCCCATGATGCCGCCAATGGCCACCGCGCGAGAGGCGTCGGCGATCACGCACATGCCGGGGGCCAAGTCGTAGGTTTTATGGTCAATGGCTTCGAGCTTCTCGCCGGCGCGTGGTTCGCGGACGATGATTTCTGGCCCGTTCAGTTTCGCCAGATCAAAGGCATGCAGCGGCTGGCCACACTCGAAGAGGACATAGTTGGTGACGTCGACCACGTTGTTGATCGCGGCGACGCCGATGGTGGCCAAACGATTCACCAGCCAGCGCGGGCTGGGCCCGACTTGAACGCCGCGGATGACGCGCGCGGTGTAGTGTGGGCAGAGTTGCGGACACTCGACGCGCACCTTGGCGAGCGAGTTGACCGAAGCGGCGGCCTCTTTGACTTGGGCCGGCGGCGTTTTCAGTTCCTGGCCAAAGAGCACGGCGGCTTCGCGGGCGATGCCTAGATGGCCCAGACAATCGGGGCGATTGCTCGTCACTTCCAGATCGATGGCCAGGTCGTCGCCGCGCGGCTCGGTCGACTCGTGGTTCAGGCCCGCCATCATCAAGCGGCGCGCGAACTCGTCGGCCGACAGGTCGAGCGGCAAATAGTCTTTGAGCCAATTCCAGGAGACGATCATGCGAGCATCAAAACTGTCGGAGGAAGCGGACGTCGTTCTTGTAGAACTCGCGGATGTCGGCCACGTTGTGGCGGCGGGCGCAGACGCGTTCGACGCCTAGCCCAAAGGCGAAACCGGTGAACTGGTCGGGATCGTAGCCGACCGCGGACAGCACCGCGGGATCGACCATGCCGGCGCCCCCCATCTCGATCCAGGCGTCGTTCCAGCTCATGTCGACTTCGACGCTGGGCTCGGTGAACGGAAAGAACGACGGTCGAAAGCGAATGTGGACATCGTCGCCGCCAAAGTAACTCATGGCGAACAAGCGCAGCACGCTCTTGAGATCGGCCATGGTGACATGGCGATCGATCAACAGCCCCTCGATCTGATGGAACATGGGGTAGTGCGTGGCGTCGGCCGTGTCGGGCCGATAGACACGACCCATCGAAACAATGCGCACCGGCGGCCGCGTTTGCTCCATCACGCGGATCTGCACGGTGCTGGTTTGACTGCGCAACAGCAGTGGGCTGCCGGTGGCGGTGCGAGCGGCGGAGAGATAGAAGTTTTCGAGCGGATCGCGGGCGGGGTGATCGCCGGGGATGTTTAACGCCTCGAAGTTATGCCACTCGTCTTCAACCTCTGGCCCATCGGCGACCGAGAAGCCGAGCCGGCCCATGATCTCCTTCATGTCGCCAATGGTTTGCGTGAGCGGATGCAGACGGCCGAGCCGCGCGCGCGCGTCAGGGACGGTGATGTCGAAGGCGGGCCCCTGCGCTGCGCCGTCGGCGGAAGAATCGAGGGTTTCCTTGGCTGAGGAGAAGACCGCTTCGAGCGCTTGCTTTACTTCGTTGAAGCGTTTGCCAGCGGCCGGCTTTTCGGGGGGCGGCACGGCGCCGAGCAACTTTTGGGCGGCCTTCAGGCGGCCGCTTTTGGCGCCAAGGAATTCGACGCGGGCGGCTTCCACCTCGTTGGCGCCGCCGGCAGCGGAGAACCGCGCCTGCGCGTCGGCGAGCAACTGGTCTAGCTCGCTTAATAAATTGGCCAACGACATTGGCGCACCCAGGACGAAGTAACCTGCAAATCCAGGAAGGCTGGCGCCGGCCTGAACCAGTCGGGCAGGCGCGTCGTCCTTCCTACCACCCACGCGCGCGACCCAGTGGGCGCTTATGCGGCGGTGGCGAGCACGTCCTTGACTCGCGCGACGATCGCATCGAATCCGGCCGGATCGGCGATCGCCATTTCAGCCAATGTGCGGCGATCGAGTTCGATCTTGGCGAGGTTGAGCCCGTTGATAAATTCGCTGTAGCGCAAACCACGCTCGCGGCAGGCGGCGTTGATGCGAATGATCCACAGGCTGCGGAACTCGCGCTTGCGCAACCGGCGATCGCGCCGCGCGAACACGCCGGCGCGGAGCAGGGTTTCTTTCGCGGTGCGCAACAGCTTGCGACGACCGCCGACGAACCCTTTGACCTTCTTGAACAGACGGCGCTTCGCCTTGCGGCGAGCCGAACCTTTGACTGTACGCATGATTTTCCCTTTCGCGAAATCTAGGCCCATCTCGCAGCGGCGAGATGCGTTGGTTCGCGCCCGTTTCGCAGTTTGTGACGTCGGCTCAAGGCCAACGCCGTGGCAAAGCCAGCGCTCTGTTAGCGTTTGGATTCTGATATCTAAACCGATGCTGGAGCACCAGCGATTTGCCGTCCGCCGATCCACTTGCGTGTGCGGCGGTCGTGCTCATTCAGCCCTCGAATATCCAGGGCTGAATAAGCGCTAGTAGCTGTTGCCGCAAAGCGCCAACTTGACGCGCTTGGCCTCGACCGGATGCAGCGTGGTCGTGCCACGGAGGTTTCGCTTGCGCTTGTGCTCCATGCGCGATTGCAAGTGGCTGGTGCCCGCCTGACGATGCTTCACCTTGCCGGTGGCCGTCACGCGGAACCGTTTCTTGGAGGCTTTGTGTGTCTTTTGCTTGGGCATGTGCCGGCCCTTTGTTTTTCGTATGGATAGACCCGTTATTATAGGGCTTCGCGACGAGTCTAAAAGGGGGAATTATTGGACAATTGCGTCAAAGCGGCAGTGAAACGACCACGGCGGCGCGGTCGCCGCAGGTTAGCGCCGTTCCCGACGCGGCATGGCTGGCGCGAAGGTAGCCCAGGGCCAAAATGGCGCCCAACCGGCCAGAGGCTGTAACCGACGTTAGCTCGCCTGCGGGCTGACCATCGGATGTGAGGGTAGTTTCTGGCGGTGGCATGGGGCCATCGATGCGGATGCCGGTCAAAAGCCGGTTCACGTGGCCTAGCGCGTCGATCCTGGCGACCGTTTCCTGGCCGATGTAGCACCCCTTTACAAAGCTAATGGCGCGATCGTCTCGGCCTACCTCCTGCGGCAAGTTGCGATCGCTGATATCGCGGCCATAGAGGGGCAGTCCATTCTCGATTCGCACAATTTCCAAGGCGGGGGCGCCGCAAGGGCGAGCGCCGGCGGCGTGCAGCGCTTGCGCGATGTGGCGCGAGTCGGCGGCGGCCGATTGAATCAGATAGCTGCCGGGGCCCGCCCAATCAACAGCCTGGATTTGCGCGTTGTGGCCGCCAATTTGGGCTTCGATGCCGGAGAGTAGCGTGGTTGGTAGTGGGGGGCCGACCGCCGATTGCAGCGTTTGGGTGGCCAATGGGCCGGCGAGCAAAAGTGCGGTTGCTTCGCCGGTACGGTCGTGGAGTTGGACATCCTCGCGAATGATGTAGCGGTCGAGATGGGCCATCAGCCGCTGGTTTTGGCCGGGCGATCCGAAAATCAGGTGCGACGATTCGCCAGCAAACACAAACGCATGTCCCAGCACATGCCCTTTGGCATTGAGAAAAAACGCCTCGCGGCCGGCGCCCGGCGGAAGCTTGCGCATCTCGTTGGTGCAGATGTTGTGGAGGAAGCTCGCCCGATCGGCGCCGATGAGTTCAATCTGCGTCCAGTCGGCCAGTTCCAGCAGGCCGGCCTCAGCAGTGAGCGCGGCGTAGTCGGTTTCCAGGCGGTGCTGGTCCACCTCATCTGGAGGGCGATCGGGATTGTTGATCGAATCGCTCATGATGGATCGTAGGCCCGTCGCTGCGGAAATACGCCAAATCGGAAAACTGGGGGGGGTAATCTCCGAAAACCCCTGCACTGCGAATGGGGAGTCGCGATTCAAGGCGTTGACTTGGAATGACTTAGCGTGATCTACGCCGATTTGCGTTTTCGGAGTTTTCGGAATCACGACTCCGAAATGCGATTCTGCTTGTCGGAGGCACGTTGCGGCAGTTCGATGCGCTATTCGTCAGCCAGTTTTGCCTTGAGAAGGTTAAGCACTCTTACCGCTTTGCCGATTTCGGTCATCTGGCGGGCGGGGTCTTGCGGTATCTCGCGCTCAATCGTCAGCGGCCCGGAATAGCCAATCTGATCGAGGGTGCGCAGATAGTTCTCCATGCCGACATCCCCTTCGCCGGCGGGCACCTCGGCGCCCCATTCTTCGCCCGGCCGGGCGGCCCATTTAGCGTCTTTGACATGCACGCTGCGGACCCAGGGGCCCACCTTTTGCAGGGCGGCAATCGGCTCGCCCGATCCGTAGAGGATCATATTGGCAGGGTCGAAATTGACGTGCAGGTTCTGGCGGTCCACATCGCGAATGAATTGCACTAGGTCGTCGGCGGTTTCTTGACCTGTTTCGAGGTGCAATTTTTGGCCATGTTGGGCGACATAGTCGCAAAGCTCGCGGGTAACGGCCAACACCTCTTGATACAGGGGGCTTTTGCGGTCGTGGGGGACAAAGCCGAGATGCAAGGCCACGACGTGGACGCCGAGCAGCTTGCTGAAATCGGAGATTTCTTTCATTTCGGCGAGCCGCGCGGCGCGCGTTGCGGCGGGCACCAGGCCGACCGTTTTGACCACGGTGGGAATATCGGCGTAGCTTTCCCCCTCAAAGCCGCCGAAGACCGCGGTGGGGGTGATCTCCAACTCGCGCAATTGAGCCAGAAATTCGCGGGCCTTTTGGGGCGTGCGATTTTCCTGGCTGGGAGCGTGCAATTGAATGGTGGGGATTCCCAGCTCGCGCACGACGTTGAGCTTGACGCCCAAACCGGCGTCGATGCTGGTGAACACCCCAATCGGCCATTTCTCCATGTCACCGGACTCCTACACTTGCGTTCGCCGCGCATGCGATGCGCGCGGCTGAGTGGCTTAGTGTAGCGAATCGGGGGCGGGCTCGCATCTTGCGAAGCCGCGCAGCCAATCGGCGGCTGGAGGGGCGAAGGGGCGGAATTTCTCCTGTCGGCCTTCGTCCTCGATGTGCAAGATCGCCCGCGACCGGCCGAGTTGTCCGGCTGCGGGGGAGTCGATCAGCAGGCTGGAATCGGTGGCGCTCATTTGCAGCAGGACGCGCAGATTGAATTCGCGCAGTCCTTGTCGATCGAGCATTCGCTGGAAGGCCGTCAGCGTATCGCACCAAAGCAGGGTGTGAACGCCGAGCGCCGGACCATCGCGGAGAATGTCGGCGAATTGCGCGTCGGGCCGACTGGTTGGCTGATCGTCCGTGCGGGAGAAGCTGAAGTCGTCGGCACGCGACCGCAGCGCGCGCATTCGTGGCAAGTCGAAAATCAATAAGTAGATGGGACTCGTTGCGTCGCCGCCCGCTTGCCGCGCGGCCAGCTCCGCGGCGACGGCCGCGATGATCCGGGGCGCATCGTCGGCGGTAGCGAAATCACCGGCGCCGACTAGCGCGGCGAGCGGCGCAACGCCGCCCGCGTTCGCGCCGCCGTCGAGGACAAAGAATCGGGCCGGTTTCTCCAGCGGGCATTGCGCACGGAGGCTGAGCAGGGCGGAGGTCATCATGCCGGCGGCCGCTTCGGCGTTCTGCCCGATCATGAGCAGGTTGGCGCCGGCGCGGCGCTCGAGCGGTGCGCTGGCAATTTCTTCTAGTGCGAGCGGTTCTCCCAGCCAAGCGCTTGGGGGGCCGTCGGTGGGGGGCGCCGGTCGGGCGGCGATTGCGGCCAACGACTCGTTTTGCTCGATCGCGGCCGGCCGCGCGCCTTCGAAGACCAGCATGCGGCGGCGCGCCACAGTGGGGCGCTGCTCGGTTAGATGTCGCACCTGTTCAAGATACGCCTCGCGCTGGTCATCGGGTAGCCACACCACCTGGAACGGATGGTTCCCTTCGACTAGGCCATTGGCGTCGTTGTAGATCGCCTCGCCGGGGCGCGCGAGGAGGCGGGCGGCCGAGTTGTCTTCGCTGAGGATCAGGTGGGCGTCGGCTTCGCCGCATTGCAGCGCGATGCGCACCGCCATCTGGCCGAGCGTGCTGCGGGCCAGGGTATAGGCGCCGCCGAGCGTTTGCGAGCCGAGAATCACATGGATGCCAAAGGCGCGGCCCTGACGAACCAGCCGATCGAGCAGTAGCGACGCCTGCTGCGCCAGGCGGTCGTCTTCGGTGAAGAACTCTTGAAACTCATCGACAATGAAGAGCACGCGGGGGAGCGAATGGCCGGCGTCGCGATAGGCGGCGATGTCCTGTACGCCGGCGGCGCGAAACGTTTCGCCGCGCTCTTGCATCTGGCGATCGAGGCGCTGCATGACCGACAGGCCGAACTCGCGTTCGCTTTCGATGGCGACCACGCGGGCGTGCGGCAGTTGATGCTCGACGTAGGTCTTGAATTCGACCCCTTTTTTGAAGTCGATGAGATAGAGTTCCAGATCGTCCGGGCTGTAGCGAAGCGCCGCGTTGACGATCAGCGCGTGCAAGAGCGTCGACTTACCGGAACCGGTCTTGCCGGCGATGAGCACATGCTGCGAGACGCCGTGGCCCAGTTGCAGGCGCTGCAAGCGCGAGGCCCCGGATCGACCGAGCGGCACATCGAGCCCGCGGCGACTATCGCTTTGCCAGTATGAGTCGACGGTTGGCGCAATGGCCGCGAAGGGGACTTCGACCCGCTTGGCGCCTACGGCGGCGGCGCCGACGCCGTTCAATAGCCGCTTCAGTTCGTCGACCGTGGGCAAGGGATCGACGACGAGCGGCAGGGCGCCGAAGCGCGGATTGTTCCAGGCGAGCCGATCGGCCTTGGCGGAAAAGCGAGTGGCGCCTTGTTCCAGATCGCGCAGGTTGAAGTCGGGGATTTTGGGCAAGCGCGTATCGGTCGACATCAGCGTGAGCACACCGCAGCGCGGGCCCGTGGCGGCGATGCTGGCGAGCCGTCGGGCGGCGGCGTCGGTGAAGCCGGCGGGGAAGTTGGCGACCACCAAGATGTGATATGGCTCCGCAATCTCGCCGGCGGCGCGGTTGTAATCTTCGAGCGTGGCGAACTCGTCACGGAGATACTTTTGAATGACCGTCTCCATGTGTTCCGTCAGATCGGCCAGACGCTGTTCAATCTGCGCCGGCTCGGTCCAGATACGATGGCCGATGATGGCCGGATCGTGATCGGCCAGGTGCATGAAGGCGGCGAAGTTCTGGCCCAGGCCAACCGGGTCGATGAAGGTGACGCGGGCCTTTCCCGGCGGGAGGCCGAGCAACATGCGCAGCACGAGCGAACGGAGCAGTTCGATGGCACGCTGGCGCCCTTCGTCGCGGGCCTCGATCAGCAGTGACGATTGAGTCGGAAACTCGAGCAGCGCCGGCAACGTAAAAGTTGACGACGCGCTGCCATCGATCGGCGCGATTGTCGAGTTGTTCGGCTGCGTGGCGCCAAGATCGAGTGTCAATTGTCCAAAGCGAATGGCAGCGGGACTGGCGATGGCGGGCCGCCAATGGGCCGCGACAGCGCCGGTCCAATCGAAGGAACCGAGATGGGTTTGAGCCCAGACATCGGCCATCGATTTTTGGAACTGTGACTGGTTGTCTTGCCAGGTCGTGTGGGCGTCGGCGATGGCTAGTTCGTGCTCGTGCGCGCAGGCCAGTTCGGCTTCGCGGGCTTCGGCCTCTAGCTCCTCCAGCGCGCTACGATGTTGCTCAATAAGCTGCGCGCGAAGGACTTGATGCGATTGGTCGGCTGCCAACAGTTCGCTTTCGTGCCGCGCTTGAAGCGCGCCGAGTTTTGTGGCGACAGCGGACTCGATCTGGGGAAGTTCTCCTTCGCGGCGCTGGGTGGCCGCGCTGAGCACGCGGTCGAGTTCGGCGGTGGTGCGGCCGGTCTCGGCATCGCGCTGCGAGCGCGCCTGGCGGCGCTCGTCGCGAGCGGCCTGCGAAGCTCGTTCGTAGGTCTGCTTGCATAGCGTCTCGGTCTCGACGACCGCTGCGCAAAGGCGATTATATTCTTGCGCTACTTGCCGGCGCGCTTGGCGCGTGACCGCCCAAACAGTCGCTAGCACGCTGGCGCCCGCCAAGATCACGGAAGCGATGGCCCAGGGAAGTGGATTCCAACTGGCGAGCCAACCGACCATCGCCGCGACGGCGCCGGCAATGCCGATCGACATGAATAGCAGGGATGAGCGCTCGGCGAACGGCGGCAGGCGCAGCGCGACGAGCCTTGCGACGGCGTCTTGCGCCTCCGCCACGCGCGACGCGAGCGCTTCGCCCGTGGTCTGCTCGCTGGTCTGGATGGGCACGGGCGGCGGCGGATCGTGCGGCAACTGATGGATGCGCGTCAGATAATCGTCGGCCGCTTTCTTGGCGTCGCGGGCCAAACGCAAATTGGATTGCAGTTGCTTGCGGACCTGGGCCAGTTGCTTGCGCAACTGGCGGCGTCGCGCGTCGAAGACCGTGCCCGCCAGCCACACCGCCTCGTGTTTGACCTTGCGGGCGCGGCGTTCTTGTTTTTCGATCGCGGCGAGCGACTCGGCGAGTTTGGTTTTGGCCGCCTGCTCGATGGCCAGGTGCTCCGCCTCGAAGGCGGCGATACGGGCATGCCGCTGTTGCTGGTGACGCTGGTCGAGAGCGGCGATTTCGGCCTGATGATGCGCCGCGGCGTCAGCCAGCAGGCGCGTGCGCTGGGCGGCGACGGCAGACTGTGTTTGACGGCACGCCTGGCGCGCGGCCGACAGCGCCTGGGAGTAGGCGGCGGCGGCGGCCAAGGCTTGGCGGATTAGCTCTGCTTCGCGCGCGACGACGCTGCCCGCGGCTTGGCGAGGCTGGGGCGCATCGGATTGGAGGGGAAGCATGCTCAAGCGATGGAATCTGTTTGAGGGCGGCAATCGAGTTCGGCGCGGTGGAGGATGTCGGCCAGCCGGTCGATAGCTTGAATGACAGTGTTGATCTGCGGTTCTAGCGGGGCGAGATGATCGCGCTCGAAGCGGCGGCTGACGGAGTCGTTCCAGTCTTCTCGCGCTTCGTTCCAGCGCAGTTTGAGCTTTTTGGCCGCCAGCGCCAGCGCCGCCTTGCCGTCGTAGAGATTGCTCATGAGGGGGCTCCTGGCTCGGCACTGGCGGAGCGCGGCGGCGCGGCCGCGAGATAGGCGGCGATTTGCGCCAGCGAGCGATCTAGTTCGGCCAGGCTATTGGACACGCCGCTGGTCAAGTAGGTGCTGAGGGGCTCGCAGCGGGCGGTGAACTCGGTGATGGCCTGATCGATGAGCGGAATCCAGCGGCGCACGGCGGCGAGTTTCTGTTCGGCCTCTTCCAAGCGGCGCTTGGCGGCGGCGAGCAGTTTCTTTTCTTGCAGGCACGATGGCGTGCGCCGCGGATCGATGGTGGCCGACAAGCAGCGATGCAAATCGCTTTTGGCCTCGGCGACCAGCTCTTCGCGGCGGCGCAGTTCGTGCTTCCAGTAGGCGAGTTGCTCGTGCTTGAGCCAATCGGCGAAGCGCCGCGCCTCGTTGAGCGCGCTAGCCAGCCCTTGACTGGCCTCGGTTTGAAACGCGACAAGCGCGGCGCGTACCCCATCGATGGCGGCGGTGGATTGGACGTACATTCCCTGATTCATGCGGCCCTATCGCTGTCGCAGGTATTCTTCGGCTCGTTCCGCCTTGCGGAGCAGGAAAGGAATATGCTCGTCGGACGCCTCGACGAACTTGGCGACCGACTGCATGGCCCGTTCAAACTCGTCGGAGAATTTTTGCTGCTCCTTGTCGCGCCAGGTTTGACTCAGCGAGGTCATTTGCCCGCGCAGCGAGAGCATCTGGGCTTGCAACTCGTTGCTGAAGCGTTTGAGGTTTTGGGCGAAGCGCCGCATTTCCTCGGGATTGACGATGGCTTGCGACATGGCGGCGCCTGGGGAGTGCGGAAACGAGAACCCTGCGGACAGCGCGTGCTAAGGCTGGTTTCGCCCCCCGGACAGTGGCCGGGCGTCGACGCGATTCGCCGCCTGGCCGTTCACTCTTCCCTCTTTGCGACGCACGGGGGCGAGGGTTCCGAGGCGCAGAAACCAGCGCTAATCTCAGTCTAGGCGCGAAGCGCAGGGGAGTAAACGAAATGGCGCGCGGCGCGGCGGCGCTTTCGTCACGATCGGCAGAACTGGCAGCGGCGCGGCTGGGCAGAGCTTATTCGGCGGTGGCGGCGCCGGCCTTGCGGGTGGACTGCCACTGGCGATATTCGGGGCTTTTGGCGAACTCTTCGTAGGGAGGCGTGTTGGAGAGGTCGTCGAGCAGCATGACGCCGAGCGCTTCGATGGCGGTGAGCTGGCGCGCGGTCTCGGGGAAGTCCTTTTCTTCGAGGGAGATTTCAATCAACGCGGAACGAGCCTTCATGACGATTTCTGATTCTTTCGAATCGCACATGTCAGTGAGGATTTTTTTAGCGGGCTCGATCTCGCCTTTGCCGCGCAGAGCGTTGGCGCGATAGACTTCGAGCGCGCGGTCGCCGCCGACACGGCGGTCGAGTCGATCGACGCAGGCGAGAACCTCATCGAACTGATTCTGCAGGAAGTAGAAGTCGATCAGGACGAGGTCGGTCGACGGATCGTCGGCGAAGTCGCGCGCAAACCGCCGCATATTTTCGACGTATTGCGTCTGGTCAACTTCGGCGCTGGCCATGACGTGAATGAGTTGGAAGGCTTTTTGCTTTTGCAGGCTCTCGGGAAGCTGGTCGTATAGCGCCATGGCCTCGGCATATTGCCCGGCGCGCATGGCGGCCGACATGCCCCGAATTTGTCGGCCAAATTTCACCAGGTCGCTCTCGGCCGGCAGCAACTTGGACAACCCTTCGCCGGAAGCCTGTTGGATGGACGGCAACAACAAGTTGCGCAGCGTTTTGGAGAAGAGCTCACCGGCGGAGAGGATATAGAGATCGTAGATCATGGGCGCGCCGTCCTGCCCCTTGCCCAAGTGCAGTTCGTGATAGTTGGTGCCTTCCGTGTCGGGAGACAGCCGGAACATTGCGAGATGCTTCTTGCCGACCTGGCGGACCCACAAGAGGCGATAGGCGCCTCCCTGACCGAGGCCGCGGACGATGGTGTCGCCGAGCCGGGCCGGTCCCCGATAGCCGGTCTTGAAGTCGCGTTCAAGATTGTCGGGATACCGCAGGCCCTTGAGGCCGCGGCGAAAGCAGAGGTCGACACGGAAGTTGTCGTTGAAAAATTCCGCGTTGCCGGCGGTTGTCTCCGACTCGAGCCGTTGGGCGAACTCGACGAACTCGGCGGCGGCGGGCACGCCGGGGGGCGCCGGCGCGGCGGCCTCGTCGGTGGCCGCCATGACGACAAACAGGCGCAAAGTGAGTGCAAGAACCGGATTGGCGATCATTTTGGTTTCCCCTGAAGCATGACGATTCGTTACGCAGAGAACTCTGCTACGACAAGATGGATTGCACGACCTCGCCGCCGACGTCGGTGAGGCGGAAGTCGCGGCCTTGGTATCGAAAAGTGAGGCGCCGGTGGTCGATGCCTAACAGGTGCAGCATGGTGGCGTGGAGATCGTTGACGTGGACGGGGTTTTCGACGGCGTGATAGCCTAACTCGTCGGTGCCGCCGTAGGTAAGGCCGCCACGGACGCCGCCGCCCGCCAGGAACATGCTAAAGGCGCGCATGTGATGATCGCGGCCGACGCCTCCCTTGTTGCTCTGCGCCATGGGGGTGCGGCCGAATTCGCCCCCCCAGACGATGAGCGTGTCTTGCAGCATGCCGCGCTGCTTGAGATCGGTGATGAGGGCAGCGGTGGCGCGATCGCAATCGCGCGCGCAAATGTTGAAGTACTTGACCAGATCGTTGTGGTGATCCCAATCGCGGTGATAAAGCTGAATGAAGCGGACGCCGCGCTCGGCCAGACGGCGCGCCAGCAGGCAGTTGTAGGCGAATGTTCCATCGGCCGATTCGACGCCGTACAACTCGCGCACGCTTTGTGGCTCTTGCGAAATGTCCATTAAATCGGGCACGCTGGTCTGCATCTGAAAGGCCAGTTCGTACTGTGTGACGCGGGCGTCGATTTCTGGATTGGCGAGCGCTTGATTGCGCAGCGTGTCGAGCTGGCCGATGGTTTTGACCAGCCGGCCTTGTTGAGCGTGATCGACGCCGGGCGGGCTGCTCAAGTAGTGAACGGCGTCGCCGTGGGACGCGAAGGCCACGCCCTGATAGCGGCTGGGCAAGAAACCGCTATGCCACTGGCGCGCGGCGATGGGCTGCGGACTGCGCCCATCGGGGCTGGTGCTGGTGAGCACAATGAAGCCGGGCAGGTCCTGGCACTCGCTGCCAAGTCCGTAGAGTGCCCAGGAGCCCATGCTCGGCCGCCCGCTGATCGATGTGCCAGTGTTCATCACGGTATGGGCAGGGTCGTGATTGATCTGATCGGTGTGCAGCGAGCGGACGATGCAAATGTCGTCGGCGATGGCGCCGATGCGCGGCAGAGCTTTACAGATCTGTTGTCCCGACTCGCCATAGCGCTCGAAGTCGAACATGGGCGCATGGCACACCAGTTCTTGGCCTTGCAACTGGGCGATCGGCTGCCCGGCGGTGAAGGAGGCAGGCATGGGCTGGCCATGCAGTTCGGCGAGTTTGGGTTTGGGATCGAAGGTCTCCAGATGCGAAGGACCACCGGCCATGCAGAGAAAGATCACCCGCTTGGCCTTGGCGGCATGATGCGGCAGGCCGCTGACCGCTGGTGCGACGCCTAGGGTGTTGGCATTTGCGGGTGAAGCATGGAGACTGGCCAGCGCGGCGGCGCCGAGACCGAGCGAAGCGCGACCGAGAAAGGCGCGGCGGTTCATGTCTGGCGACGGCAGCAGATGGAGCATGGTTAGTTCCGGGTGATCGTTTCGCTGAGATTGAGCACCGCGCGGGCGACGGCAGTCCAACTGGCTTGCTCGATCGGTGGGAGGTCGGTGGCGGGGGGAGTTTGTCCCACGGCCAGCACCAGCGAGGCCGACTCGGGATGGGCTTCGTAGGCGGATCGCGCATCGGCGAGCAAGGCGCCGAGCAGTTCGATTTCGTTGGCGTTGGGCTGGCGCGAGGTGGCTTCGCGCCAGGTCCAGGCGATGCGCTGCTGGTCGGTGGCGCCTCCTTCATGCAGGGCGCGGGCGGCCAGCGCCTTGGCCGCCTCGACAAAGCTGGGATCGTTCAACAGGGCCAGCGCGGCCTTGGGGGTGTTCGACACGGCGCGCTGCGCTGCGCACTCTTCGCGCGTCGATGCGTCGAAGGCGAGCAGACTGGGGTGCAGAAAGGTGCGCTGCCAATGGGTGTAGAGCCCCCGGCGATACTGCTTGGCGCCCTGGTCGGCGACCCACTTGCGCTTGGGAAAGTTGAGAAACTCCCAATATCCCTCGGGCTGATAGGGTTTGACGCTGGGGCCGCCGATTTGTGGCGTCAACAGTCCGCTGGCGGACAGGGCGACGTCGTGAATGAACTCGGCCTCCAGTCGCCAGCGCGATTGCCGGGCGTACAAGCGGTTTTGCGGATCGCGCTCTACAAGTTCGGCGGAAGGGACCGACGATTGCTGGTAGGCATTGGACGCAACGATCGTCCGCACCAGATGTTTGATGTCCCAGTCACTTTCGATGAACTCCACGGCGAGCCAATCAAGTAGTTCGGGATGGGTTGGCGGTTCGCCTTGCGCGCCGAGGTCGTCCAGTCCGCGGGCGAGACCCGCGCCGAAAAAGAGCTTCCAGAGGCGATTGACGAAGACGCGCGCCGTGAGCGGATGGCGGCGATCGACCAGCCAATTGGCGAGATCCAACCGAGTGAGCCGGCGATCGGCCACGGGAGGCTGCGGCAGAAAAGCGGGCACGGCGGGGAGGACCACCTCGCCCGAGTGGTTGAGCCAATCGCCGCGTGGCAGGATGCGCATCTCGCGCGGTTCGACGGAGACCGTGACCATGCTGGGGATGAAACGCTTTGCCAGTTCGGCGCGCTCGGCGTTTAACGACGCCAGTTCGTTTGCGGCGGCAGTATTGTCGTTGCCGCTGGCATCGACGCGGACCTGGCAATCTTGGATCGCTTTGTCTAGCTGCGCGACGCGAGCGGCATCGGCGTAGTTTGGCGCCTGGACCACGGGATCGCGATTGCCCGCTTTGTAGACTCCCTTGCCTTGCACGTCGGCGAAGAAAGCGGCGAAGCTGTAGAAGTCGCGCGCGGTGTAGGGATCGAACTTGTGATCGTGGCACTCGGCGCAGCCGAGGGTGGCGGCGAGCCAGACGCCGGCCACGGTGCGGACGCGATCGGCGGCCGACTTGACGAGATACTCGCCGTCTTGCGCGCCACCCTCCTCGGTGGTCTTGTCGAGCCGGTTGAAGCCGGTGGCGACGCGCTGGGCCAACGTGGCGCTTGGCAGCAGGTCGCCGGCCAATTGCTCGCGCGTGAATTGATCGAACGGCAGATTCTCGTTGAACGCGCGAATTACATAGTCGCGGTAAGGAGAAATGGAGTGCGGGTTGTCGCTGTGATAGCCACACGAATCGGCGTAGCGGACCAGATCGAGCCAGTAGACGGCCAAGCGCTCGCCAAAATGCTCGGAGGCGAGATACTGATCGACCAGCGCCAAATAGTTGTCGGGAGTTGGCGCCGATTGCAGCGACTCGACATCGTCTTGCTTGGGCGGGAGGCCAGTCAGGTCGAAGCTGAGCCGGCGAACCAGCGTTGTGGCGTCGGCTGGCGGCGCCGGCCGCAATTGCTCCGACTCCAGTCGCGCCAGGATGAAGCGGTCGATGGCGCCGGCGCCCCAGGACTGGTCTTGCACCTCGGGCGGGCTGGTACGCGCGGGGGGGATGTACGCCCAATGTTCCTGCCACGGCGCGCCCGACTCGACCCAGCGCTTGAGCACATCCATTTGCGCGGGCGTGAGTTTGTTGACGCTGTCGGCCGGGGGCATGCGCTCTGACTCGTCGATCGAGGTGATGCGACGAATGAGCTCGCTGCTATCCAAATTGCCCGGTACAACGGGCATGGCGCCGCTGTCGGCGGGGGTGAACAAACCTTGGCGCACATCGAGCCGGAGCCCGGCCTCGCGCGTGCCAGCGTCGGGACCGTGACACTGATAACAGGTGTTGGAGAGAATCGGCCGCACATCGCGGTAAAAGTCGATGGCGGGCGGAGCGGCGCGCAGCGGAAGAATCGCGCCATGCGCCACAATGACAATCCACAACGCCTGCCGCATTTCGCTCACCGAGTAGGGACGGAATTGATCGGCGCTTATTCTAACAGCCGACGCACGGCGATGCGCCGCTTGTCGGCGCGCGACATGTTAAACTACCGCAGCGCGGGGCGAAGCGAACGCGGAGCCAATTGATATGCGAACATTTGCCTTGCTTGCGGCGTGGATTGTGGCCGCCCATGTCTGTGGGCAAGCGGTCTGCGTTGAGCAGGTCGATATCTATCATGTGCCGGGGCGGTTTGGCGGCTGGCCGGCGAACCACGGCATGTGGTCGTGGGACAATGAATTGCTGGTGGGTTTTAGCGCCGGTTATCACAAGGACAATGGTCCGAACCGGCACGCGGTCGATCATGCCAAGCCCGAGGAGCATTTGCTGGCGCGGAGCCTGGATGGCGGCCAAACGTGGGCGATTGAAAACCCAGCGGAATACGGCGCGCTGATTCCGCATGGCGCGTCGCTACACGGCATTGCGCCCCCCGAGTTGGCGCAGCCGACGCCGAGCGATTGCAAAGGGGGGATCAACTTCGCGCATCCCGATTTTGCGTTGACGGTGCGGATGACGAACTCGGACATTGGCCCGTCGCGGTTTTATTACTCCTACGATCGCGGACGCCGTTGGCACGGACCATTCCGATTGCCGCAGTTCGACACGCCCGGCATCGCGGCGCGCACCGATTACATCGTGAATGGCTCAAGTGAATGCCTGCTGATGCTCACGGCCGGCAAGCAGAATGGCAAGGAGGGACGCCCGCTTTGCGTGCGCACCACCGATGGAGGCACGAGTTGGAAGCTGGTTTCTTTCATTGGACCCGAACCGAAGGGCTTTGCGATCATGCCGGCGACGGTGCGGCTAGGTGATAACGAACTATTGACCACCTTGCGCGTACACGAAGGCAGCAATCGCTGGATCGACGCCTGGAAATCGACCGACAACGGCGCCAGTTGGCAACTGCTGTCGCGCCCCGTGCCCGACACGGGTAGCGGTAATCCGGCGGCCCTGGTGAAGCTGAAGGACGGACGCCTTTTTCTGGCGTATGGGTATCGCGCCAAGCCATTCAGCATACGGGCGCGATTAAGCGCCGACGGCGGCCAGTCCTGGAGCGACGACATTGTGTTGCGCGACGGGGGGGGCGGCACCGATCTTGGCTATCCGCGGGCGGTGCAACGGCCCGATGGCAAAGTGGTTGTGGTCTACTACTTTCATGACCAGCCGCTGACCGAGCGCTACATTGCCGCCACCATTTGGGATCCGCGAGAATCGTTGGCGAAGGGCGGGTCGTGATGTCGCGAGTTGTTGCCAGAATATTTCTTGCCGTGATGGGCGCCATGATGTTGTTTCCTGACGAAGTGCTGCCGGCGGATGCGAACTACGACGAAGCGCGGGCAGGGGATTATCAATTGCCCGATCCGCTGGTGGCGGCGGACGGCAGCCAGGTGACCGGCGCGACCGGCTGGCGCGGACGGCGCGCCGAGTTGTTGGAATTATTCTCGCGGCACGTGTATGGCCGCACGCCGGCGCTGTGCGAGATTGAGTTCGCCACAGTTTCGAACGTGCCCGCGCTGGATGGCATCGCGACGCGAAAGCGCATTGCGATCACCGCCAAGCATCAGGGGCGCAGCCACACGTTTCATCTGGTGCTGTTCGTGCCTGCGGGACAGGGGGCGCCGGCGCCTGTCTTTTTGGGGGTGCGACTATTCGACAACGATGCGCAGCGGCCACAGCCTGGCGCGCCGCTTGAATTGGCGCGACCCTTGCCGACAGGGATTGCGGAGTCGGACCTCTCGGGCGATCGACTGATGGAGACGATTTTGCGCCGTGGCTACGCGGTGGGGAACATCGACGTGGAGGAGGTGGCGCCGGACGACAACGCCAGGTATCGGCGGGGGATCATCGGGCTGTACGGCGGCGCGGACGAGGCGGATCGTGGCGCCGAGGAGTGGGGCGCCTTGGGCGCATGGGCGTGGTCGCTTTCGCGGGCGATGGACTATGTGGAGACCGACGCGCAGCTTGACGCAGAGCGCGTGGCGGTGATTGGGCACTCGCGCGGCGGCAAGACGGCGCTGTGGGCCGGCGCGCAGGACGAGCGGTTCGCGCTGGTCATTTCGAACAACTCGGGTTGCGGAGGCGCGGCGCTCAGCCGGCGCAACTATGGCGAGACCGTCCGCCACATCAACGAGCGTTTTCCGTTTTGGTTCTGCAAGAATTTTCGCGCGTTCAACGATCGAGAGAACGCGCTGCCGGTGGATCAGCACGAGCTATTGTCGCTGGTGGCGCCGCGACTGTTGTATGTGGCAAGCGCCGCCGACGATCGCTGGGCCGATCCGCGGGGGGAATGGCTGGCCACGGTGGCGGCTGATCCCGTCTTTCGCTTGTTGGGGCAGCCGGGTTTGGGCGTTAGCGAGGCGCCAAGCGTGAATCAACCGCTGGGAGTCTCGGTGGGCTATCACCTGCGCAGTGGTAAGCACGCGTTGTCGGATTACGACTGGATGCAGTACTTGCGGTTTGCCGACCGGCACTGGCGATAACGCTCGTCAATGCGAATGGGCATCGCCAGCGGCGGCATCGGATGGTGGCGCGTGCGGCCCGGCGCGGAGCGCGTGATTGGCTTCTTCGCCGTGCTCGACTGTGTCGCCATGCCCCGCTTTGTCGTCTTGCTCCTGGTTGTCGCCACGAGCGATGGCGTTGTCGCCAGGGCCTTGGAGATCATCTACATATTCGCTGAGCATGTAGACCTCGACACGGGAATTTTCCGCCGGGAGTCCGGGGCCGCCGTCCTCCGACTGCGGTTCGTAGGGACCGGCCTGGCTGAGTCGCATCCGCTCCGCCTTGATGCCATGATCGCGGAGATAATCCATCACCGCCTGGCAGCGCGCGAAGCAGAGTCCCCAGACACTTTTGAACTCGCCGCTGGCCGGCAGCGCGCGGCCGCTGGAGTGGCCACGGATTTCGATCTTGTTGGGCTTGCCGATCATGGCCGGAACGATTTCATCCAGATGGGCGCGGGATTTTTCGTCGAGCGCCACCGAGTCGGTGGAGAACAGGAGCATCGCGCCGACATACGACTGCTCGCCGCCATGCACCATGAAGATGCTGGGTTTGCGAGCCAGGTCCCCCTCGGGGTTCTCCTTGGGGGGCTTGCGCGTGGGAGCGGCGCCGCCGCCACGTCCACGTCCGGGGCCAAAGCGAGAGCGAAATGAGTTGGAGTGCGGCGCGCGCCCGCCGTCCATCGAGCGCTGGTAGCTGCCGCCACTGGGGCGCGACAAGGGGCCGCCGAAGGGATCGTTGAAATACTGGGCGACCGATTCCTTGATGGGCTTACTTTGTCCGGTGATCCACATCACCAGAAAGAAGGCCATCATCGCGGTCACGAAGTCCGCGTATGCCACTTTCCATGCACCGCCGCCTTTACCCGCCATGATGTGTCCTTGTAGTTGCTAGTCGCCGCTTTAGCCGGCTTCGACTTCTTTGAAGATGGCGTCCAACTCGTCGCGCGTGGGGCGACTCTCTGTGCCGACTCCGCGGCGCGCCTGTTCCAACGCGACCTTGGGAGGGCTGTCGCTCGCGAAATTGAGAACGGCCGTCGAAATTGTGCGGAAGAACGCCATTTCGGTGGCGCCGAGCAACTCCATGCGAGCGGCCAACGGCGCGAAGAAACCGTAAGAGAGCAAAATTCCGAGGAACGTTCCCACGAGCGCGGCGCCCACTTTATGACCAATCTCTTCCACCGGGCCGTCGATCACGCCCATCGTGACGACGATGCCGAGCACGGCGGCGACGATGCCGAAGCCGGGCAGCGCGTCGGCGGTTTTCATCAGCGCGTTGAGCGGCGCATGATGCTCTTCTTCGATCACGTGCATTTCGGCGTTGAGCAACTTGGAGAGTTGCGCGGGATCGGCGGTGCCTTCGATGATTGGCGCCAGCGCGCCGCAGACGAAGTCGGAGACGTGATGGTTTTTGGAGATTTTTGGATACTTTTGAAAGATGCTGCTCTCGTGGGGATGGGCCACATGCTCTTCGAGGGCCAAGAGACCATCGCGGCGACCCGTGCGAAAGACGTCGTAGAGCAGTTTGAACAACTCGCGATAGGCGGCTTTGTTGTAAGGCGATCCTTTGACGGCTTGCAGCACGCCTTTGAAGAGGTCGATGAGGACCTTCTTGGGAGACATCACGATCAAGGCGCCGAGCGCGGCGCCGCCGATGGTGACGATTTCCGATGGGTGGATCAAAGCGCCAACGCTGCCGCCCGCCATCGTGAAACCGCCGAGCACGGCGCCGAGCACCACAATACAGCCAACGATGACAATCATGCTTAAGTTCGTTCCGGGCAGGAGTTGTGGCGAGCGCGGGGCGGCCAAGGCGCGCGTATGGCGCGACGGGCGCGAGATGGCGCCTAGCGATATATAGCTCACACAGAGCGAGAGTTGCGCTGGCGCGCCGGACACGCTAGGCCGGTTGGCCGATACCGAGCAGCGGCATGCCGCGCTTAACGATTGCGCCGGTTATGCACGCGGCCCAACTTAGAGACGCACGTGCTGGCGGCGTTCTCGCGCAGCCTGGAAATGTCGGTCCATCGCCACAGTAGCACCGCCTGGGCAAGCTGGGTTGGCAACTCAGCGAACCGCGACGCACTACGCGCTTCGCGCCGGTCCCGTGGAGTCGTCCGGGGCGTCGCATCGTAGCGAAGCGAAGCCGTTAAGGCTTGCCGGCGCTGTCCAGCTTTCGGACGAAGAAAAAAAGCTAACGCGATACACGGCGGGCCAAACACCGATTCCATAGCACTAACCGCGAGTCAGGCGATCGCGGATTTGTGTCACCCGCGAGCAAACAACCCGATGCGCACCAACGCCAAACGAGTCGAGCGAGTGTCGCGAACGCTTCCTTCTTGGAAGGTCGCGGCGGAGATCGAGAGCCGCCAGGACGAAGTGCTCAGGCTGTTGGACGAGCTGAACGATCGCGTTGAACGCGCCTTGGTGGATTTGGGCGTGGAAATTCGTGGATTGCCGCTCGCGGCAGTGGCAATTCCCGTGCAATCCCGAGCGGCCTAGCGATGAGTTGCGGCGACTGTCCCAGCGAGACTTGCCCGCGCCATCCGCCGCATTGGCGGAGCCAGCGGCATGGGATCGAAATCGTGGCGAGCGGCGCTGCGAGTTCAGCCGCGGCGATTGAGGCGCCCCGACTTGTTGATGGCGCGCAGCAGCCGCAGACCAACGGCGAGACTCAGCCCGCAGCCCACGGCCCCCAGCACCGACACCTCGCGTATTGTCGGCGGCACGTGGTTGCTGAGCAACAGCGCGGATCCTAAGAAGAGCGCGCTGGTCAGCATGCCGAGCACCAGTCGATTGACCGAGGGCTCCAGCCCGCGGTGATCGAGATGGACATCGAACTTGCCGCTTTGCACTTGCTCGATGATGTCGACCATGCCGCGCGGCGCGACCTGCGCCAAAACCTCCAGTTCGCGATAAAAGCGGCGCAACTTGCGAAACTGCCGCGTCGGCGAGAGGCGCCGGAGCAGCATCTTGCGCTGAAACGGCGCGATGACTTCGATCAGATTGAATTTTGGCGCGAGCATGCGGGCTGTGCCTTCGAGCATGACGAGCACTTTGAGCAATAGGGCAATGCGCGCCGGCAGCATGATGTGGTAGCGGCGGATAATTTCGGTCATTTCGTTCAAGGCGGCGGCCAGCGGGAACTCGTCGAACCGCTGATGCGCGTATTGCGAGACAAAATCGGCCACATCGGCGGCTAGCGCCGAATGGTCCATGCCAGGGGGCGCTTGTCCAAGCCGCGTGATGACGGAGGTGAGGAGCGACGAATCTCCCTCCACCACGGCCATCAGCATTTCCTCGATTTCCTCGCGCAAGCGGTCGTCGATCCGCCCCACCATGCCGTAGTCCAACAGGCCGATCACATTGCCTTCCAGCACCAGCAGATTGCCGGGATGCGGATCGGCGTGGTAGAAGCCGTGCGTGAAAATCATCTCCAGGTAGATCTCGGCGCCGCGACGCGCCAGGTCGGGCAGATCGTGGCCGGCGCGAGCGCAGGCGTTGATGTCGGACAGCTTGATGCCCGACAGTTCCTCCATGGTGAGGACGCGGCCGGTGGTGAACTCGGGGTAGGTGGTGGGAATGCGGACGCGCGGATCATCGGCGAAGTAGCCGGCGAACTCTTGCATGTTGCGTTCTTCGCGGTCGAAATTCAGCTCGCGCAGGAGCGTGCGCTGAAACTCGGCGGCGGTCGCCTTGGGACGATAGTTTTTGAATTCCGGGAGCAACTCGGCCATTTCGGCGAGCGCGCCCAGGATATCGAGATCGACGCGGACCTTTTGTTCGATGCCGTAGTGCCGCACCTTGACGACCACGCGCTCTCCGGTGTGGAGCCGCGCGCAATGCACCTGCCCAATGGAGGCTGAGGCCAAGGGCTCGTCGCAAAAGCTGGCGAACAGCTCGTCGACGGACTCGCCCAGTTCTTCTTCGACGATGCGGCGGACCGTCGCGGGGTCGTCGGCCGCGACCTGATCTTGCAAGCGCTGCAACTCGGTCGCCAATTCAACGCCGATAATGTCGGGCCGGGTGCTGAGCACCTGCCCGAGCTTGATGAAGGTGGGACCGAGTTCTTGGAGGGCGAGTCGGATGCGCGTGGGCGTCGAGTGGGTGCGCAACAGCTCGCCATGCGGCGACTTGAGGAAGCCGTCGGCGATTTTGATGTCGAGGCGCTCGAACCAGGTGGCCAGACCGTACTTGCTGAGCACCGACAGCACTTCGACGCCGCGCGTGCTGCTGCGAAGTAGCTGCGGTAGGGCCGTGATCTTCATCATGCCATTTAGTATAGTCGGGCGGCTTTTGAGACTGCATGGCCGCGCGGCGAGGCGTGAGGATGATGGATGCGACACGGAATGACGATTATCGCTATTGTCCCCGCTGTGCGGGCGCGCTGGCGCCGTTGGTCGACGCCGGCCGAGCGCGGCTGCAATGCCACGGTTGTGGGTGGATCCGCTATCGGAACCCCACGGCCGGCGCCGCGATCGCGCTGGTGGAGCGGCACGAACTTTTGATCGGCCAGCGCGGCGACGGCGGCTTTTGCATTCCGTGCGGCCATGTGGAATGGGACGAGTCGGTGGAGGCCGCGGCGATTCGCGAGTTTTTGGAGGAGACGGGATTGTCGGTGCGGATCGAGCGATTGCTGGCGGCGCATTCCAACTTTCACCGAGCCGATCAGCATGCCGTGGGGGTGTGGTATCAAGGGGCGCGCTACGGAGGCGAGTTGCGCGCGGGGGGCGACTTGACGGCCGTTCGCTTCTACCGCTATGGCGATCTGCCGCCGCTCTGCTTTCCGACTGACCAGTTGGTGGTGGAGCAGCTTCACCGCGAAGGGCTGTTGTGAGCCACGGCGAACGGCTAGTGGATGAGGCAACGAAAAACGCCCCGCGCCGAATGGTGTTCGGCGCGGGGCGGAATCGATCAAAGCAATTGGCAAGCGCGAACTAGGCCTGGCCTTCGGCGGGGTCTTTGCCGTCGACCCAAGGGCCGGCGAGCTTCATGTAGTCTGGGGCCACGAGCAAGCTGCCGGTGTCGCCGGCGCGCCAACCAGGAATGTGGTGTGGCTTGTCGCGGTTCTTCGACATCTTTTCCCAGCCAGCGGCCCAGCTTGGATCGGCCTCGGTGGCGCGGCGGTTTTCGTTGTCCCAGAAGAACGCCTTGCCTTCGCGATAGCTCTGGGCGCCGAGGTTGACCAGCACGATCGCGGCGGCGCCAAGATCGGGCGGATTGTTGACGGCGTCCTGCTTGTTCGACGCGATGGCGTCGAGCCAGTTTTTGAAGTGCACCGGCGTGGTGTCGCCCACGCCTTCGACCTTGATGTGCTCCTTCTTCTGACCGCTGAGCTTGGTGACCTGCGGTCGCTCCGGGATGAAGTCGAAGCCGCCGAAGCTTTCGCCATTGCCAAACTCAAACGTGCCGTAATGGCCGCGAATGAGTTGCTTGATGGGGCTCTCTTCGCAGCTCATGGTGGCGGTCACCAGGCCTTGCACGCCTTCATCGAAATCGGCGACCACGGTGGCGACATCCGGCACGTCGCGGCCGTCGTACTCGAGGAAGATGCCGCCCGCGCCGACAACCCGCCGAGGAAAGCGCAGGCCGGTGGCCTTGAGCATCGACGTGGTGCGGTGGACGAACAGGTCGGTGTACATGCCCATGCCGAACGGCCAGTAGCAGCGCCACTGGGCGTAGAGGGCCCGATCGAACGGCATGTCGGGAGCGAGCCCTTCCTTGGCTCCGAGCCAGCGTTGCCAATCGATCGTTTTGGGATTCATTTCGGCGTCGAGCTTGTAGTAGCGCCATTGTCCCATGATCGAGTTGCGGAAGTATTCGGTCTGGTACATCAGCACCTTGCCGAGCTTGCCATCGTTGAGCAGCTCGTTGACCTTGCCCCACAAAGGGAGACTGGTCGATTGCACGCCGACCTGCATGATCTTGCCGCTGGAGCGCCACGCGTCGACCACCTGCATGGCCTCTTCGACGGTGTGGGTCATCGGCTTTTCGCAGTAGACGTGCTTGCCCGCCTTCATGGCGTCGATCGCCTGCTTGGCGTGCCAATGGTCTGGGGTGGCGATGCAGACGGCGTCGACATCCTTGTCGGCGAGCATGTCGTTGTAGTCGTCTTGCTTCTTGGGATCGACGCCGGTGAACTCTTTGATGTCGGCGCAGACTTTGTCGCGCTGAACGCTGTAGACCTCGGAGACGGCGACCAGATCGATATTGGCGCCTTCCTTGCTCAACTTCTTGAGGCTGCCGACATGGGCGCCATGGCCGCGGCCGCCAGGACCAATGAAGCCGATGCGGAGCCGGTCGTTGGCGCCATACGCGCGGGCCGGAGCGGGCGCGCCGAAGATCGAACTGGCGGCGCCGGCAGCGGCCGCGCCGACGGCGGTGTTTTTGAGGAAACTGCGGCGCGAGACGTTGTCTTTTTCTTCCATCGCGAGATGTCTCCTGCGGTTCGGTAGGGTGGGCGGTGGTCGATTACATCCCCAATGACCACCGTTATGGTGATTTTCAAAGAGGCTATTCTAACCGGGGGAAAGGCGGATTGCACGCGCTGCGAATGGGTATTCGACCGGATCGCGTGGTCCGACTATTCTCTTGGCAAGCGCTGGCTAACAGCCGGTTTAGCGTCAGAACGCGGCTGCGCTGCTACTTCGCCACCGTGGGATCGGCGAACATCCGTTGTTGCTCGGAAAGCGCTTGTTCCAGTCGCTGGCGAACGTCGCACAGGCGAGCGTCGTCGGCCAGATTCGTCAATTCGTAAGGATCGCTGCGCAGATCGAACAGTTGCATTGTTGTTGTGCCGCGCACCACGTAGCGGATCAACTTGAAGCGTTCGTCGCGAATCATGCGCTGCTCGCGACGGTACGCGGCAAAGAGCACGTCGCGCACGCGCGGCTGGCGGCCTTCCACCACGGGACGCAGGCTGTGGCCCTCGACAGCCGATGGGACCGATGCGCCCGTGTAGTCGCATATCGTTGGGAAGAGATCGAACAGGTACACCAGCGCCGCCGACGAACCGTGCGCGATGCCGGGGCCGGCGATCAGCAGCGGCGGTTTGACATGCTCGTACAGATTTTGCTTGCCCATCAGGCCGTGACAGCCGCCGACCGCCAGGCCTTGATCGCTGGTGTAGATCACCAGGGTGTTGTCGAGAAGCCGCTGGCTTTCCAACTCGCCGAGCACGCGTCCCACTTCGTGATCGAGATGCGAAATCGTCGCGTAATAGTCGGCCAGATGTTGGCGCATGGCGGCCGGTTGGCGCGGCCGCGCGGCCAACTGTTCGTCGCGAACATCCATTTCGCCATTGTCGAACGGATGCTCGGGCAGGAAGTTTTTTGGCAGTGAAAGGCGCGCTGGATCGTACAGCGCTCGAAAGCGGGCCGGCGCGAGTCGCGGATCGTGCGGCACGGGGGGCGCCAGATAGAGAAAGAAGGGGCGACCGCGGTCGCGGCCGCGCAAGAACTCGATCGCGTGGTCGGCATGCTCCGTGGCCGATTGTTCGGTGCGACCATCGGTTTCGATGTTCACTTCAAAGGCGGCGTTGCCAAACGTGCAGGAATTGCCGCGCTTGCCGCAATGAAAAGTGGAATAGCCCGCGTCGCGCAGGGCGACGGGCAAGAGGGGCGTGCCGGCGGGCGCCACTGGCGCGCGTTGATCGCTGGGAATGCGCCACAGCGACTGGCCGGTGATGAGCATCGTGCGGCTAGGCAGGCACACGGCGCCGATCATCGAGCCCATGCAGTAGGCGTTGGTGAACGCGAAGCCGCGCTGCGCCAAGCGGTCGAGATGCGGGGTTTGAATCTCGTCGTTGCCGAGCGCCGCGATGGTATCGGCACGCTGATCGTCGGCCAGGATAAGCACGATGTTGGGGCGCGCGGCGGGCTCTTTCGAGTCGTCGGCCGTGGCCAACGGCGCGGCGCAACAAAGCGCGAGTAACATCACGCCGACGGGCCAAGCCACGGAGCGCAGTTTTCGCATAGCCGGTCGCATGCCGCACCCGATGGATCAAACCCCAGGCAAGAATCGGACAGCGGGTGTGACGCCGGCGTTCACAGGCCGCCGCGAACCCAAACGTAGGCCAATACACACAACAGCGGAAAGGCCAAGAAGATCAGCCCGTAGGTGAAGATCGTCGTCCAAACGTAGCGGGGCCAGCGTGCCATCGTCTCGTCACATGAAAATTAGGGGGATGGCCCTATTGTAACAACCGCGACGGCACATTTTCAGGAGTC